>CAYVIT010000011.1:0-4825 GCA_964451425.1 uncultured Pirellulales bacterium | reverse complement strand
CCCCGGTGTTATTCGACAATATGCAATTCTCAATCGTCGGACTGCTGTCGACGCAGACAATACCGCCGCCGATGTACTCTATATATTCTGCATACCCGCCTGTTATTGTCAAACCATCCAAAACCGAATCGGCTCCCTCCCCGTTGTGAAAGTAGAAACCATACCGAGGATCCTCGACACTGCCCTGGCAATCAATCACACAATGCTCCGGTCCGAATTCGCTCCGCACCGTTATCGCCTTGCCCCCGAAATCCAGGTCCCGGTTCCCCTGGCCCTGATAAACTCCGTCTGCCACCCACACCGTTTCTCCCGGAAGCGCCGTATCGATAGCCGCTTGAATCGTGGGATATTCAATCGGAACATGCAGTCCCGGCACCTCCGCCAGCGTCGTAAAACTATAACACTGCCCCTCGTTATCATCGGTTGTCTCGTTTCCGAATTCATCCGTTGCGACAATCTCAAAACGATAGGTCGTTTCACTTCTCAGATTATAGAGGTACACATTATGGCTCAATGACAGGGCAGGGTCCTCTTCCGTCCCGCCCTTGAGGTTATTACAATTCCTGCCATAGTTCACTAATGCCCGGCTCGGCTCATCCGTCTCAAAGTATATCCGCGCCCAGTAAGCTCCCACCTGCGCGGCCTGAACATTTAAGATAACAGGCCCCACACAATCCGCCGCAGCCGTATCAACACTGACCGCTGTGCTGCCTGTCCCGTCGTTCGCATCGCTGTACGTAACCGTAATCGTCTGCCCATCCGTTACCTGTACTATGCCGTCTGAGCCGATTGCCGCGCCGTATTCCGTCGCTATTGTACCATCATACACTCCAATCCCCGATGAACGCTCAATCAGGTCTAAAAGCTCCGAATCTCCCCCTGTCGTTTCGACGAATACAGGATGACTTCCATGTCCGGCCAGGTCGCCGTCCGCCAATATCACCGAGACATCATCCGCACACGAATACTCATCCTGCGTAAACTCCACTCGCCCCCGCGCCGGTACTGCTTTCCGCAGCAGGTTCCATACATTCAACCGACTATCCGATAAACAAATCCCGGTCGCAATCGGATCTCCGGTCGTCATCAAAAGGTCATATACCTCATCCCGAGTCAGTGTGGGATTGGCCCCGATTAGCAGGGCACATGCGCCGGCCACGTGGGGACACGCCATCGATGTACCTGACAAAATCAGTGTATAATCATCGTAAGGCTTGCCGAAATATGAGCTTGCCAGGCTCGCTCGCAGAGATAATATATCCACGCCCGGCGCCGCCAGGTCCACCCAATCGCCGTAATTTGAAAACGACGCCTTGTCATCGTTGGAATTCGTCGCCGCCACCGCAATCATCGGCCCGTAATACGCCGGATACTCCGGATTGCTCGTATTATCATTGCCCGCTGACGCCGCCAGGATTACACCCTGGCCGGCGGCATAATCAAGCGCCTCCTCCAGCGTCTCCGAATACGCGCCGCCGCCCCAACTGTTTGAACAAATATCGGCCCCGTTGGCCACGGCATAGTAAAATGATTTCACCGCATTCGACGTAGTGCCGCTGCCGCCCGAACCGAGAAATTTGACTGCCATAATCCGCGTCTGCCAGCATAGGCCGGCGATATCCTGTGCGTTGTCGGTCTCGGCCGCGATGGTACCCGCACAGTGCGTCCCATGGCCATAGTCATCCATTGGGTCGCCGTCGTGATTGACGAAATCATACCCGTAGATGTCATCGACATACCCATTGTAATCATCATCCACCCCCGCCGTCCCATTCAGCTCTGCCTCATTCACCCACATATTATCGTCGATATCTCGATGGGCATAATCCACACCCGTATCAATGACGGCCACTACCACGTCCGCACTGCCCGTGAAAATATCCCACGCCTGGGGCGCATCAATGTCCGCATCAACCTTCCCGGGCGGATGATTGTAACGGCCGCTCTCCGGGTACATCTGCCCGATATTTTCCAACGGCCACTGAATCGAAAAATAGGTGTCACTCGGCGTCCCGTGCTCATAGAGCAGGTAATTTAACTCCGCATATTCCACAGCAGGGTCCTGCCGACAAGCCGCAAGCGCCGCTGCCGGGTCCTGTCCCTCCTCCAGCTCCAGAAGATAAATCCTATCCAGCGCCGGTACTTGTCTCCAGACACCCGCCCGCCGACTCCTCTGCAGCAGTCGCATTTCCTGCTTCGTCAATTGCCACGCCGCCTTCTTTCGTAATACTTCCATCTTCCGCTGCTGTTTAGCAAATCCCGGAAACAGCCTCTCGCTCTTTCGCAACGGAAACTGCTGATTCAACCGACCCAGTGACTCCGTGACACCTACCCCCCTTCGCTCACCCTCTAAAACCGCTTCCAGAGTCGGAGCCGCTTCATGCCGAAATTTCACCAGAAGCTGATTCGGTACATACTCCCATTGCCGCTCTTGGTCTTTAACAACCTTTGCTACCCTGTTGGCCGCTGCAACCGTATCGGCCGTTCTACCTGCTAAAAACGCAAAAAAAGAAAGCACAAAAAGACTTAGAAAAGCCATTCTACTCACGGAATCCATCCTTCCTTTTTTGGTCTTTGCCCTTAGTGGGGAATTTGCCATTTGCCACCAATATCACTTCCTCCTTCCATATCCACCATCCTATAATACCAAATTTCCCTTAAAAATTCAAGTCCCCCAACCCTTCCTTTGCCAAATACCGGGGATTAAGCAGCAGGGTTCCCATCTTGAAGCTGCTGAAAAACAAAAAAACCTCCTATTCCACACCCTCGGCTCCGTCAAGGATGCTTATTCGATATCACCCAACAGCATTTTCGCATGGTCGAGGATTTTTTCGTATGATTCTTCCGGCTCAATATCAAGCCAGTTAACGTTCTGGAACGTCTTAAACCAAGTCCTTTGGTTCTTGGCTAATCGGCGGGTGTTCTTCTTGATAAGTTCGATTGCATCTTCCAAAGATGTTCGTCCTGAAAGATAATCGATTATCTCGGCGTAGCCGATAGCGCAGCGGGCCTGCTTGCTTAGAGGTTTTTCTTCGCCAAGCAAAGATTTGACCTCATCGACAAGCCCGGCTTCAATCATCCTTTTGACCCTTGCGTTGATCCTCTTGCTCTCTTCGGCCTTCTCCCTTCGCAGCCCTATTATCGTCCAGTCCCGCAAAGGCTCTTCCGCATCGAATTGCTTCTGTAGACTTGAGATAGGCTTGCCTGTGATTTTGTAAACTTCCAGGGCCCGGATTATACGCTTCGTATCGTTGGGGCTGATACGCCCAGCCGCCGCGGGGTCGATTTCTGTCAATTCACGATAGAGCTCGGCACCTTCAGCTTCTGCCCGCGCCCGCAATTGGGCCCGTATCTGCTCATCCGTCCCCGGGCCTTCAAATAAGCCATACAGAAGGGCCTTTATATAAAGAGCCGTCCCGCCAACCGCGATGATTTTTCTTTTTCGGCTCTTTATCTGCTCGATAGCATCATTCGCCAGCCCCAGAAAGGTGCCCACGCTGAACTCCTCGCTCGGCTCAACTACGTCAATTAAGTGATATTGAAGCTGCTCGCGGGCCTCTTTGGGCGGCTTGCCCGTGCCGATGTCCATCCGCCTGTAAACTTTCATCGAG
Source organism: uncultured Pirellulales bacterium (assembly GCA_964451425.1). Lineage (GTDB taxonomy): Bacteria > Planctomycetota > Phycisphaerae > Sedimentisphaerales > Anaerobacaceae > CS2-K091. The sequence goes on along the minus strand of CAYVIT010000011.1, from coordinate 1,214 downwards.
TCCACGCTGATTATTTCAGCACCCAGACTCTCAGCCAGGCTAAAGGCCAATTGCCCCTTGCCGGATGCCGTAACGCCGAGAATTAGAACCATTTTCAATTTTCTATTTACTATTTTCCATTTTCTATTTAGTATCGAATAAGATGTCTTTTCCAATTATCAATCGTAAATAGTCGATAGTAAATAGTCAATGAACTTCAACACTCAATTACGCAAGAAGACAACACTTATCAATAATACGCTGCGGTTCCTTTTGACTCAGCAGCCGATAAGCGGTGATTTGAGAGAGGCTCTGATATATGTTATCGAGGCGCCGGGCAAACGGGTACGTTCGGCGTTGCTTCTCTGGTGCTGCGAACTTGTTATCGGCAAAACAAACCATAACGCCGAAATTGCCGCGGCGGCCATCGAGATGGTGCACACATATTCGCTCGTACACGATGACCTGCCGGCGATGGACAATGATGACTTTCGACGCGGCCAGCAGACCTGCCATAAGGCCTTCGATGAGGCAACCGCCATCCTGACCGGCGATGCCCTCCTGACACTTGCCTTTGAGATTTTAGCCAAAGATATTGATGAGCCGAGTGTTGCGCTCAAGCTAATTCGCGAGCTGGCAGAGGCCGCGGGGCCGGCAGGAATGATTGCAGGCCAAATGGCTGACCTAAAAGCCCCTCTAAAAAAGACACAGGCAACAAAGAAGGACCTGCAAAACATCCATATCAATAAGACGGCCAAGATGTTCAGATGCGCCGCAGTAATGGGAGCGGTCTGCGGCGGAGCAAATAAAAGCCAACTCGACCGGCTGTCTGAATACGGCTTAAAGATCGGGCTTGGCTTCCAGATAGCCGATGATATCCTCGATGTATGCGCATCGAGCGAGCAATTAGGCAAGACCGCCGGCAAAGACGCCAAAGCGGACAAGTGCACATATCCCGCGGTTGTGGGAATTGAAAAATCAAAGCAATTGGCAAAACAACTCGCCGACGAAGCCGTAGCCGTACTGGAATCCTTCGGCCGAAAAGCCGACACCCTCCGCCGGCTCACCATAGCTTTGCTCGAAAGAACTAAATAACGTTGAAAGCAAAACAAGGTTTTTAACTTTGCTTCAATAAGCATCATGTTTTCCCCTTTGAAATAGGTTCGGCCCCTTTGACTACGCTAAGGGCAGGCAAGCTCACTACAGGTTGGGTTTGATTGGGTTCGTTTTGGGTT
>CAYVIT010000010.1:2993-44029 GCA_964451425.1 uncultured Pirellulales bacterium | reverse complement strand
TCCGCTAAAAGAAATGTCAATCCTGATATTTCCCCCTGTCCGCGTACTCGTTTAGCCCTGCCATCACTATGGCAGGGTTATTATTTTCTGTGGTTTGTTTTCCCTGCCATCACTATGGCAGGATTATTGTTGTCTTGGGGATGGTTTTTCTTTGGCTAAACTCATACCTGTCTTCTGTCCTCTACCTTCGTGGCTGATTTTCTACGAACCACCAACTACGAACTATGAACTACGAACTATGAACTACGAACTACAAACTATGAACAATGAACTACGAACTACGAACTCATCTACCCTTCTATAATTTCGATGCTCGCGGGGTGAAGTCTTTTCAGGCTTGGTATCTGATTTCGACCGAGGGCGGCCTCAATCAAAACGTTGCCGTCACGATATTGCTCTTCTACGATTTGTCCGTAAGCCCGCAGGAAGCTCTGGACCCGGCCGTCCGATTGACTTGAGCTTACCCGCAGCAAAACAACAGCCCCTTTGTACCTTGCCAGCACCGCCTCGCTCAACTGTTCCAGCCCATAACCGGTCTTTGCTGATATACAGACAGCCTTGGAGAAAAGCGTCTGCAGCATTTCAAGCTCGGTGACTTTTCTTACTGCATCGACCTTGTTGAGCACAAGCAGCACGGGGCTTTCGCCGCACCCAATCTCGGCCAGAACGCTGTTTACCGATTCAATCTGATTAATCGCATCCGGATTGGAGACATCTACAATATGCACCAGCAAATCTGCATTGACGGCCTCTTCAAGGGTAGCCTTAAACGATGCGATTAACTGATGAGGCAGATTTTTTATAAAGCCGACGGTGTCACTTAAAAGCACCTCAGCGCCTCTATCTACCATCCACCTCCTCGTCCGCGTATCGAGTGTCGCAAAAAGTCTGTCCTCGACAAACACGTCCGCATCGGTGAGAGTATTGAGCAGTGTACTTTTACCGGTGTTTGTATAGCCGATAAGGCAAATTTTGAATAGTCCCCTTCGTCCGTCAATCTCGCGAATCATCCGCTTATCAATATTCGCAAGCTCGCGTTTTAGCTGTGTGATTTTCTTGTTTACGAGTCGCCGGTCGATTTCGAGCTGCTGCTCGCCCGTCCCGCGTGTACCGATGCCGCCAACGGCGCCCGCAGCCGTTCCGCCGCCCGCGCCGGCCACCGCATCCAGGTGCGACCACATCCTCGTTAATCGCGGATACGTATATTCCAGTTGCGCAAGCTCGACCTGAAGTTTTGCCTGCTTTGTCTTGGCTCGCGAAGCGAATATATCAAGAATCAGCTCGCTGCGGTCGAGCACCTTCACGTTGACTATCTCTTCAAGCTCACGAATCTGGCGAGGCGAAAGGTCGTTATCGAATATCACAACATCAGCCTTGAATCGCCTCACCCGCGCATCAAGCATCTCGGCTTTGCCTTTGCCGATATAGGTTGTGGGATTTATTGTGCGGATTTTCTGCTGAAATTTATCAACAACAATTGCGCCGGCACTTTCCGCCAGCGCGGTAAGCTCTGCCAAATCGTCGCTGTCGCCCGCCGCGCGAAGGACAGCGCCAACTAATATGGCCCGCTCTTTTCTGACTTTCAGCGTCTGACGAAACTTCTCCAATTAAAAAACACCTCTAAAATCGCTTTTTTGCCACAAAGGCACTAAGACACCAAGGTTTTAATTTGTCGCTCCTGCGAAATTTGTCCCTTACGGGAGCGGGAATCTATTTTCTTTTTATCTACATTGTCTTTGTGCCTTCCTGTCTTCGTGGCTAATTGTTATTTTTCGTATTTTAGCATATCGACTCACATTACTCAACAAAGCTAAATACGCTGCAGTCCTCTGCTGCCCACGCGCGGCTGACTCGGCAAATTCATAAGTTTTTTAACTGATATCTACGTTTTTCAGCTAACAAGCCTCACTTTTGCGCCAAAAACCCTCGGAAAAATTTTTTGCCTTGAGAAATTGTAAATCATCTTTTATACTAAATGGCTTTTGATATTTTGCCGAAATAAGCTAAAAGTTACTTTTTAGTAATATTCTGTTAAGAATTTAGTAAGAAAGGGTATTATTTTTATGCTGAAAATCAAATCGCGAACAGGCGAATCAGTCCAGCAAATGATAAGACGCTTCAAAAAGCTGTGCGAAAAAGAGGGCTTGATCAGAGATATGAAGCGTAATGCATATTACGAGAAACCGTCGGAGAAGAATCGTCGGCGTATGCGCAAAGCCCAGCGCACCATAAACTACTGATATAAATACCTGCCCCTAATTACTTGTCTTAAATCATAATCCGAGCAAGCAAAATACTTAGCTTGCTCGGCTTTTGTTTGCACAGAAATGATAAGGAACATATTCAGCTTAACAAATACCCATTGGCCAACATCCAGCGGTTATTGCTGAATCGACTATTGTCATTATGATAATAGACCTTCTTTAAGATAAATAATAGTAACACCTGGCTCAAACCACTTCGGCTTCGAGATTGAACAACCGGCAGAACTCTTCGAGGTGCTGCTTGTAGTTGCCGTAGAAGAATATCTGGTGGAAGCCGGGGAAGCTCAGCACCGGGTAGTCACCGTCGAACTTCACTCTCACCGACACCACGCATCCGCCGGATGGCGGCACATCAATATTGTCCAGCACCGTGCCTACGGAGATAAGCAGCTTCGTTTTACGTTTCTGTTTTTCGTCGCCGCCAAATACGTCAAGACTGGTAACCCGCTGGCCCTTTCGCCAGAGAGTTCGTGCCGTCGCGTCCCTGAGGGCGTGGTGATGCACTAAGTCAAACGGCTCCGGCGGCCGGTCGAAACCATTTAGACGAGTCGCGCACATACAGTGCGCACCGATGATAGCGTCGTGCGCGGTATCGGCCACAGGGTCCTGCTGAAATCCGGGACGGTCGAACAACTGTTGCACGATTATTTGTGATGCAACCGCGCCGTAATCAGCCTCGCAGATTGCAGGGATGGCTTCGTCATTCAATCGCGACCAGGCCAAACACGGAAGGCTCACTTCCGGATTGTTCTTACCCATACCCAGGCAGTCCATTGTGACCGCGTCGCCTTCTTCACGCTCAATGATATTACGAGCCACAGAGTAGGCTCTGGCACCGTTGATGACGTCCTGCCGAGTCGCACCGGCGAGTCGGCGTGCCCGTCGCATGTAATCTTTCACCATAGCCAACAAATCATCGGTGAGGGCAATTTTATTGTATTCGTCCACATAGGCGTTCACTGGGACGTGCCGCAGCGTGATTCCCAAATCCGCCATCGAAGAGTCGAATCGTTTACTGCCTTTAAGCACAACGCAGCGGGCGTTGCGCAACTTCGCACCGGCCTTGAGCATCTTCATCCCAAACGCCGCCTGGCTGAAATCATCGGTCGAATAGATGACACAGCCGGGTTTGTCCACCAAACGTATAGTATTGGTCGTGAACGATGTACCCAGCGGCGAAAAGATGACGGTGGGGATACCGGTCTCAACGGCTTTGGCTGCCGTCGGCCAGGCGTGTTGTTGCCGGTCGTGCACCATTACAACAAGGCCGTCAGGTTTTTCGGCTTTTGCTTCGGCACACCAGGCATCGGCCTCGGCGGCACTGTAGATAGGTTCGGGTCTCAGGTCTAATTTTACGTTGAGTGCCCTGGCGGTCTCTTTCAACTTTGCAGTGTACATTCGCCGTGCCGTCTCGCCGTCGTAGACTGCGCCCGGCCACCACATTCCGTAATCCTCTTTGCGCCGAACGAACGTTGCTTTGATGGTCGGTACATACTTCGAGGCCGGCCCGCAGGGACGTATCGGCTCAGCCACTACTTTTTTCCCGGCTAACGACGCACAGCCGCTCAGAAGCGAGGAGCCGGCAAGTACTACCGCCGAGCCGTGCAGAAAATCCCGTCGGGTACACTTGTGATCGAAATTACAATGCAAAGGGCATCGTCTGTGACTCATGACTACCTCCTGAAAAAATTTGTGGCCAGTTTATTAGTCAATATAACAGGATGGCCCACCATCCAATCCATATCCACGGTTAAAGCATTATTTTAAGAAAAATAGAAAATGTCAAATAGAACTTCAGAATCTGCGGGGATGGGTGTGAAATGCCGTTATTGAATGACCTGTGATTCGGGTACAGGCCAGAAGACCCAGTCGCCTTCGTTTGCCCACTGCTTAATCCTGCCGTCATCGCGGTGAGCAACCTGGCCCCCATCATCGCTTAAATTTTCCCCAAGACTATAAAGGATAAAACTATCATCTGTTTTCTTATAAACCAACGGACCGTCACTATACGGGTCCCTCGGTAACTTTTCCAAATATCCAAGCTCAACAAGGATGCACAAATTTTCAGGATACTCACCTTTGTCCCTTTCATATCGCTCCAGTGCAAGTATAGTCAAAATAGCAATCCTGTGTGTTTTTACACGCCAGCATAAATTGACAATCCTATCGTGTGCTGGTGCTAATATTTTCATCAGGAAAGATTCCCCGGCAATTTCACCTAATTTCTCCGACTCATCCGTGCGCTCCAACTGTAACGGCGTTTCATCAAGCAACTGCCCTGCGAGCTCGTAATATCGGTCAACCATTCTCGTAACCTCACGTCGGTCAGGATAACTCAAAGTGGCAAATCTCCACAGGCCTGATTTCCAGTCGCCGACAGCAAGGGGCGCTCCTCTGGCCAGCATCCGTCCGCCACCCTTGCCGTCGTCCGTAAATGACCGCTGGATATAATCGTATAAAAAGGCTTTTTCCCCATCCAAATTTATAATGTCGTGGGATTTGGCGTATTCATTCTGCAGTTTCTCCTGAATATTTTTCAGCGTATCGGCCGGCACATCCGCCTTTTCTATAATCATCGAAATCGATCCGTGAGCAAGGGCCTCAATCGCGATACCCACTAACTGTTCAATCAACAGCCCCTTACCTTCTTGATGTCTGCCGAATCTCAACAGAGAGATGCAATCATCCAATGCCGATTCTATTTCGCCTGAATACGCTTTATACAAGCTGCGCCAATTCAACGCGCGGGCAACTTGCCTGTAACCGGAAAGATCCTTCAGGCTACCATCGAATATACTACCTTCGATTAGAGCGGCCTCTGTCCGCTGGTAAACAGCCCAATAGTGTGGTTTGTTGGTCCCTTCTATCATCAGTTCAAGGGCTTTGTTATTGTCGTTTAGCCATTTAGAAAACTGCTGCATTTCCATATCATTGAAATCGGCCGGCCATTTAACTTTACTCTTGATTAACACGTCCGGCATTTTCACAGAAACCGCAACGGCTCGCGTATAGTATGGATAAGCATTCTCCGACTCCGTCCTGCCCGCCCGGCCCCGGTCGTTCAGCCAGTCTGTGTAATTGACCGAAACCTTCGGCCTGCCTACGAACAGCGGTGCAGAACATATCAGAATATATAAAATAACTATTCCAACCGCCTGAAGACTACGCACAACAGCTTTGCGCCAGAGCGGTCGGCAGCGCTTTTTGGCCCGGCGCAGGAGAACAGCAAGCAGTTTCACATCGCCGAACTCTTCGATTAGCTGCCGGGCTTTTTGCTCTCTTTCTTCATCAGGTGCACAGTCTTTTAATTCATCCTCAAAATGCGCTTCCAGCTCCACCTGCACATCCCGCCGGACCTTCTTACGATAGCGCATCTTTTTAATGACAAGTTTTATAAACTCGGCAGCACTGGTGGGAAGGTTCCGTAAATCGGTTTTCTTATGTCCTTTTTCCATCATACAGAACTCCGTTCTTATTTTATTTCTGCCGCAGAGACCGCCGGCTTCACAGAGCTGCTTTTTATAATTTCTTTTTCTCTGCGTTCTTTACGTTCTCAGCCGTCAGCGTATTTTTAAGCCGGTGTAAGTGCTCCGCCGAAGATACAATTCAAACCGGTATGCAGCTCCTTAAGCTGGGCCTTTTGTTCGGCCAACTGGCCTTTGCCCCTGCTCGTGATTGAGTAATATCGCCTCTTTCGTCCGGAGTCTGTGTCTTCCCACTTTGCCTCGACCAGTTTCTTGGCCTCGAGATTGTAAAGCAGCGGGTACAATGTCCCTTTACCCAGCGAGAGGATATCCCCGCTCCGTTCCTCGATGGCCTGGCTCAGCTCGTAGCCGTACATTTGGCCTCGCGATAAAATCTCCAGAACAACCACAGGGGCAACGCCCTTTAATAGCTGACTTTCAAATTTCATAAAAAGCTCCTTTCTCGACCTTTGATTTCAACGTTCCATATTATTGCTATCAGGATTCACATTTCTAAATCACAGCCTATACAAACTCAATTCTCTGTCTTGTTATGCTTATTATGCCATACATACTATGCAATGTCAACCAAAAATCTGAAAAATCTCAAAATTTTTTTCAGAACCCATTTTTAGCAAGGATTTAGCCGATTTTGCTTGTTAAACACCGCTTTTTCTATACAATATTTGGAAATCTACCGAATTTGAAAGGGTGGCAGCCTCAAACACAAAGTGATTGGGGATGGTACCAAGTTAGGAAAAAGAAGTACGATATACGAAATACGTATTTAATTACGGAGCAGTGGCCGAGCGGCTGAAGGCGACGGTCTTGAAAACCGTTGTACCGTAAGGTACCGGGGGTTCGAATCCCTCCTGCTCCGTTCAAAACAGGACCTTCTCCTGAACTCTCGACACAATCCAAATGTGCCCATTAAAAGCAATTATTATAGTAATTATTATGGCCAAGTCAGCTTTCAGAAACTACCTTAAAAAGCTGAAAGCGCTTGAAAAATCGGGAATGAGCGAGTAATCTAATAACAGAGAGCTTGGCAGACTGATATATCGAGTAAATAGGAAATGTCGGATAAAACCAAATACGTCACGAAAATAGAGCAGTTGGCTCAGCTCAGCGAACAGGAAACCGCCGATTTAAAGACGGTCACCGACAAGTTTCCTTTTCGCTGCAGCGATTATTATTTCTCCCTGATTGACTGGGATGACCCGGCCGACCCGATACGCAGAATTGTCATCCCGAATGTGCAGGAGCTCGACGAGTGGGGCCGCCTCGACCCCTCCGATGAGCAAGCCTATACGGTTATCCCCGGCCTGGAACACAAGTATAATTCGACCGCACTTTTCCTGGTCAGCAACATCTGCGATGGCATTTGCCGATACTGTTTCCGAAAGCGCGTTTTCATAGAGCCGAAGAGCGTACGCCTGCAGGATATACCAGCGGCAATACAGTACGTTAGACAACATCCTGAGATAACAAATGTGCTGCTGACCGGCGGCGACCCTCTGGTGCTGAAGACATCGCAACTCGAAAATATCATTCGCCAATTGAGGACTATTGACCACGTTGAGATAATTCGCATCGGGACAAAAATACCGGCTTTCAATCCGTATCGGATTCTCGATGACCCGGCGCTGCCGAAAATGATAGAAACATACAGCACCAGGCATAAAAAGATATACATAATGACTCACTTTGTTCACCCGAGAGAATTGACCGGGCCCGCCGTCACAGCGGTCCATCTTCTCCAGAAAGCCGGAGCAATGATAGCAAACCAAACGCCGCTGATAAGAGGGCTCAATGACAACCCGAACGTCCTGGCAGAGCTGCTCGGCAAACTCTCCTATATCGGCGCGGTCCCCTACTATATTTTCCAGTGTCGTCCGTCCCTTGGCAACAAGCCTTATACTGTGCCTATCGAAGAAGGATACCAGATTGTAGAGCAAGCCAAAGCTCTCGTATCCGGCCTGGCTAAACGCCTGCGCTTCGTAATGTCACATTCAACCGGCAAAATCGAAATCGTCGGCATAACAAAAAACCGGGTGTACTTCAAATATCACCGCGCGGCCGACGATGCTGATAGCGGCTGTTTTCTCGTTCTAAAGAGAAATCCCAGGGCCTACTGGCTCGATGATTACGATGAAATAATCCGTGACTATGCGGTCGATTTGCCTTACAGGTCGTATGGGCCGGAATAATACCTTATAATAAATGTATTCATTTGCTGTGCCTATGGATGTCATTGCGAGCGAAGCAATCTCAACCTTTAGCAAATCGAATATGCCGCCCACATCGCAGACCTTAGCGCTTAATCGACCATTATAATAATATTGCCGGCCGGCTTTCACGAACCACTCGAAAGAAAAGATAAAATCACTTGAAAATCTCTGATAGTTTTGGTAGGGTAATACTTTCGGAGCTATTGGCAGGGTGATTTAATCATCTATATCTGAAATGCCGGACTGCATAAGCTCTTGATTTTTCAGGGATTTTAATGTATGGTCTTGTCGACCTGATAGCTTAATAAATCTTGTACTACACGGCGTCCACCGTGGACACCAGCTTTAATATTGTGGCAGAAAGGAGAAATGAGATGAGGCGTTTAGTTTATGTACTGACACTGGCGTGTATTGTAGCGATGAGTTTTTGTCCCGCAGCCGATGCAGCCGAGAAGCCTGCAAAAATCAGGGCCCTGCTCATTACCGGCGATGACGTGGGGGCACATAACTGGCGGGAAATGTCCGAGACAACCCGCAAAGCCCTCGTAGACTCCAAGAAGTTCGACGTAAGGGTATGCGAAGACCCCTACATCCTCGAATCCGAAACCGCGCTGAAGTCATACGATGTGATTGTATTTATGATTTATTGTACGCGTGTCAAAATGCTTCCCGAAGAGGCCCAGGAAAACCTCCTCAACTTCGTTAAGGGCGGAAAGGGCTTCTTTGTCCAGCACCTGGCCACCGCCTCGTTCGCCAAGTGGGAAGAGTTCGGCAAGCTCTGCGGCAGAAAATGGATTATGGGCACCTCAGGCCACGGCCCACGAAGTGTCTTCGAGGCAAAGGTCGTAAACACCGAACACCCCATTACCAAAGGAATGAGCAACTTCAAGACCGATGACGAGCTTTACTCAAAGCTGCAGGGCACCGGCGAAATCAACGTCCTCGTGGAGGCCTACTCCGATTGGAGTAAGAAGACCGAGCCCCTCGTCTTCACAAAGAAATATGGCAGGGGCCGTGTCGTTCACAACGCCTTCGGTCACGATGGCAAGGCACTGAGCAATCCTAATGTGCAGAAGATAATCACCCGCGGCGTAGAGTTCGCAGCCACGGGAAAGGTCAAATAAGAACGGCATTCGGATTTTATTGATATGTGAAAGTCCCGCACCAATTAGGCGTAAGCCTTAGCTCAATTGGTGCGGGACAATCTTGGGATTATCTTGAACAAACTTTCAGTACCCAACGCGCATTTATCGTTTTATAAACCACTAATAATCGTAAAAGTTCACGCCCTTTTGGTCCGTGCCCGTCCAGTTGATTACGAAATCGGCTGTCTCCTTTTTATATAACCATCCACTGGAGGTCCCGTTCACCGCCGCAGAGAAAGCTGTCCCCTCAGCTACGTAGGCAATATTCGATTTGTTGTTAAACGGATTTTCGGGCAGTTCCCTCACATAAGGCCCGTATGGGTAAGTTGTGGAAGGGATCTTGGAAGAAGAAGCGGCACCATTTGCTTTCGTGGTTCCTACGAATTGTAGTCTCAGTGTCGCTGTTGACACTGGAAAGCCATTTGCGTAGCCAGGCGGGGTTCCATCGTGCTGCATCTTATACAGCTCTATCTGGATTCGCATCGTCTTCAGACTATCTTTTGCCGCTGACTCCCGTGCACTTGTAGTCTGACCCTGATATGTAGGTAGAACGACCGCGGCAAGGATACCCAGTATCGCTACAACTATAAGAACTTCAACGAGTGTGAATGCCCTAATTTTCATTTTACCTTCCCCAATAAAAGGGTGAAGTAAGGACAGATACCACCAATATCGGCCATTACTAGGGCCTACTTTGCCGACAAATTCTGTCTACAAAACAATACGTCCAATAAAAAATCCACTTTTTTCAGCAAAAAAGTATAGAAAAAACTCTGCTTCGACCGATAATATCCCTGATAGTGTAACTCAAAACTTGGAATTTCTATTATGAAGGGGCGAATTATGGAAAGAAAAGAAGGATGGATCAAGGCAGAATGTTCGAAAATTTTATGGGCTGTGACGGTGATTTTGCTGTGCGTCCCGCCGATGGTTTGGGCCTATGTCGAGTTTCCTGAAGGTACATATACAGTTAACTCCACAATAATAGGTGAGGTTTGGGTATTGCCCGGGGCAAGTGTAACAATGGAGGGCGATGCCCACATTGCCGATGATCCCGCTGAAGAAGGAAATATGTACGTGGCAGGTATCGTAGTGATCCATGCTGGTATTGTAGACGGGTTTATCGACACTCTCTATGGAACTGGAACCGTTACGGTCTACGGGACAGATTTTGCAGAGGAGGATTTTCCTAATCCTCCTGTTCCTATTGGATATGGCGCATGGACACCTTCCGGCGGGAGTGGAACACTAAAGGGAACTTATGAAAACGGCACACCTATTAGCCTGCTGTTTAATAGTGATACCCCCATTATTTTGGTTGATACAGGCGGCGCGCCCCCGGAGAATACGCCTCCAGTTGCTGATGCCGGCCCCGATGTCACGGTTTCTACTTTGGACGTTGCATCAACAATAATCGATGGCACAGCAACCGATGAAGATGTATCGGACTCCTTACAGTACCGATGGATTGAGGAGCTTGAAGGGGATGTGGTTGAGTTTACACTCTGGATCCCCGTAGGCGAAAACGGCGAAGCACCATTAGACTTGGATACCATCTTACCGTCGTATCTGGGTGTTGGGACTCACACTCTTACGCTGGAAGTAACCGATGGCAAGGAAACTGTATCAGATGATATGGTTCTTGAAATTCTTGCCATTCCTCCCGAGATCACGGAAATCACCATCGAGCCGACACCGCTGGGCTCACCGACTGCGGTGACAGCGACGTTTACTGATGCTGATGGCGGAACACACACGGCGGCGATCGTCTGGGAAGAGGGAGGAACACCCGAGAGCGGCGTTGTGAACGAAACGGAAATGAGCGTGACCGGTACGCATACGTATCCGACGACGGGCGTGTATACCGTCACTGTTACGGTGACGGATCAAAATGGCGGAGAGGCTACGAGCACGGCCTACGCGGCTGTGTACGACCCTGACGCGTTCAGCTTCGTCACGGGCGCAGGCTGGATAGCGGATGAGGGCTCAACCTGCGGAAAGGCGTTCCTGGGATTCTTCGTTCGGCAGTGGGGCAATACGCCCTACGGATGGATGCGATTCAGGTGGGGCAGCAATAGGTTCCGCGCGACGGAGTTCGACTACCTCGTGGTCTCCGAGGACAAAAGCTCGGCGTGGTTTGCCGGCGTCGGCACCATCAACGGTGCAGGTGAGCACTACTTCATGGTCGAGATATATGACCAACCTGACAGCATCTGGATTACCATCTTCGACGAATATGATACAGGTAGTCTGGTTGACCTCGTCCGGGGGCAGATCAGAATCCGGCAGTGGGGTGGCTAAAAGTGCCGCTGTTGCACACGAATTGATTTCGAAAGGGCTGTAAGCTTTATGTTTACAGCCCTTCTTTATTTATCAATCAACCAAAAACCTGCCAATCTCTCCCCTTACCTCAAATGTATCAAAAATACGCCTCTTCCTTCCTCGACAGAAGTAAGATACCCACGACCAACAACACAATGCCTGTGACCTGCATAACGGTTGCTCGTTCCCGCAAAATCAAAAAGGCAAAAACGACCGCAAAAAAAGGCGTCGAAAGCTCCAGCGCCGAAACCTGCGCGGCCTTGATACGCTTCAATCCCTCATAATAAAGAATTGTTCCCACCCCGACCACAAGGCCGACCAGGACCTGGTAGATATTGGCCAAAACCAGTGACGACCTAAGCAGTAAGTAAGCGACAAAGATCGCCGAGGCAATCGTGTACCGATAAAATGTCACCACGCCCGCATTAAGTCCTCTCAGATATTTCCTCATCACGATGGCCGTCGTCGACCACGCCACCGTCGCCAGCAGCACGTATACATCCCCCACTGTTCCGAATCTCATTTCGGAAAAATTCCCCGCCGTCTTCGTTGTTACAAGCACCCCCGCGATTACCATAATCAATATCCCTAAGTAATCGAACCTCGTTAGCTTGTCCTCTTTGAGAATAAAGAATCCTATCAGGATAATAAAAATCGGCTGCATATGGCCTATCAACACCGCGTTAATCACGGGGATTTTCGTCAGCGCAAAGAAGTAAAGCAAATCCGCAAATACCGTCCCCGCAAACCCGATATAGACCAGTTTCGGCAATTGCTTTTTTGTTACCTTGAAGTTACCCTTATTCGTCAAAAGAACATACAGCAGCGCTATGACCGCAACAACTATCGCCCGAATGCCGGAGGTTTGAATAAAATCCGAGTTCGCGTAAGCCAATTTGGCAAAAATAGGCTCAACAGACCACATCAGGCTGGCCCCAAGTATCGCCAAAACACCCGTTTTCTTCGCATCCATATAGACTGCCTCAAAATACAACCACAACTCCCGATACACGGTAATACACACGAAATATTGTTGTAGCGGATTCACCCCCTTTACTCCAGCATGTTTTTACTCAAAAAAAATATGATAATTAAATTTTTGCATGGACTTATACCTGGCTTTCCATTATAATTCGAGCATCAAGCGGAATCCAAATTTACGTTCGTTCTCCGCAAGTTCGAACAATTGAACAGGAGGTACAAACAAAATGAAAAGACGGTTGATATTCATCGTTCTCGTTGTCTTCGCAATCCTGGCTCAGCTTGGCTTCTATCACCTGCTCACCGTCGTTGGTTTACAGTATGACAATGAGTTGCTGCTCCTTCTGACCATCATTTCGGGAGCCGCCTTCTGGTATTTCCCCTTTTGGTACATTTTTGCGTACTGCAAAAAGCAAAAGATGCCCGGCCCAGACACGGAAAGCTAAGACCTGAAATCAATATCGTATATGAACGGTGTGACCTATGCACATTGACTCTTACCAATTCGGTAAAATCATTATCAATGGCAAAAGCTATACCAGCGACCTGATTATCCTCGGCGACACAGTTCAGCCTGACTGGTGGCGAAAGCAGGGCCACTCCCTAACCGCCGAAGATGTGAAGTCCATCCTGAAAGCCAAACCCTCCGTCCTCGTCGTCGGCTGCGGCGCTTCAGGCCTGATGGAAATACCTGATGAAACCCGCCAGGCCTTAAAGAAACGTAATATCCAGCTCGAAATGTTTGACAGCTACAAAGCCGTCCAAAAATTCAACGAGTTCTCAGAGGCCGGAGTAAAAGTCGCCGCCGCAATACACCTCACCTGCTAAAGTATTCTTTATAACAGCTAAAATAACCATCTTCATCACGAGCGAAAATACCCTTTAGCTCTGAGCGATGCGCTGCGGAGTGAAGAATCTCACTTCGTTATTCGAAATTCCTTGTTCGATATTCGATATTCTAACGCCCATAAGTTGTGCACCACATACAAATTCTTCTGCACCTGACAATTGTCTGCTTGTACTATTTTTGCACTTCCCCCGTCATGGGGACAAATCGCACGGGCATCACCCTGCTCTTGCGAATTTTGCCTTCCTTGTCCTTCGCAACCAGCTCCAGATACTGAAATCCAAACGCACTGCCCGTTGGTATAATCATTCGCCCGCCCGGCTTCAATTGTTCTAACAACGGCTCAGGAATGCGCTTCGCAGCGGCCGTCCCGATTATCGCATCAAAGGGCCCTTTCTCAGGCCAGCCGAAGAAACCGTCACCGGCCTTGACGAACACGTTCTTGTAGCCGAGTTTTTCCAACCGTTCTTTAGCGGTTTTCGCAAGCCCTTCCACAATCTCAATCGTGTAGACTTCTCGTGCAATTTCGGCGCAGACCGCCGCCTGGTAACCCGAACCCGTCCCAATCTCTAATACCTTCGAGTCGGGCCGAAGCTTCAACGAATCCGTCATAAAGGCCACGATGTAAGGCTGGCTGATAGTCTGATTATGTTCGATAGGCAGCGGAAAGTCCATATATGCGGATTGTTGTTGACGGCGCGGAACAAAGGCATGCCGCGGCACAATCTGCATCGCCTTTAACACGTTCGGGTCTTTGACATCCCGCGCCCGGATTTGCCTGTCGACCATCCTCTTTCGTTCATCGACACGCTCGGCAAAAACCGGATGATTATGGTCAGGCCGAGAAACTTTACCCCCCTGCTCGTTCACATCGGCTGGCGCTTGGTTGGCATCCGCTTGTCTTTCTTCCGAAGCTAAAATAATCCCCGGCTTCGTCCCGCTCTTCAATATCCAGATTCCCCCCACCAATACAATTCCCACGAGCGTAAAGAAAAACGCTACAATCCGCCTTCTTGACTCTACCCTCTCTTTTTCAGCCATCTTTAAATCCCCCAAATATTATTTCAATCGCACTGAGTATACCACAGCCCCGCCCGAACGTCAATTCCGGCCAGCTAAAACCAAAAATCCAGCTCCAAACAGTCCAAAATTTTGAAAAATCCCCTTGCCTAACCGATAATACTCCCTATAATTGCAATTGTAAGAAGTGTCAAGCTCGATATACGCAATACGCAGAACGCAATACGAACACGCGGGCGTAGCTCAGTGGTAGAGCGTCACGTTGCCAACGTGAATGTCGTGAGTTCAAATCTCATCGCCCGCTGTACCAAACTACTATAAAGGAATATAGAGAATATAGTATCGGCGAGTTACCGGCTAAGCACAGTAGTTTGGCGTTGGTCGCCGATATGTTAAAGTCCCGCACCGCAGTGGTGTCGGATTGAAAATTCTGGAAGTTGGCTAAAGCCCGCTGCTTCTTTTTGCGAAGCAAAACGGCGGGTTGATGCCTTTTTTGTTTAATATCCCGAAGCTACAAAAGCATAACGTTCAGGAGCACCAAAATGGCTGAAGACGAACAAGCCACAGAGACAAAAGAAGAAGAAGAACAAACGCAGGCTTCCAAAAACACCGTAACCATCGAGGAAGCAGGCCCCTGCAGGAAAAAGGTCATTATCGAAATACCCGAAGAGTCGATAAAGGCCGCTACCGACGAACAATACGCAACATTGCGCAAAGAGGCCCTCGTGCCCGGCTTCAGAAAGGGCCGCGCTCCCCGAAGGCTGCTTGAAAAGAGGTTCGGCAAAGAAACAACAGAGCAAATCAAGCTGAAACTGATGTCCGATGCCAGCGACTCAGCAATCAAGAATGGCAAGCTGGACACCATTCGTGAGCCGGACATTGATATTGAAAAGAGGTTTCTGTGGAGCTCTGAATTGGAGTTCCAGGCTGACTTGCAAAAAGGCATAATCTCGGATGAGCTGCGCAAGGAGTTTGAAAAAAACAACGCCGCCCTTTCCGAACAAGCCACAATCTCTGTTGAACAGCCAGATAGTGGATGGCTTGTAACCGACGACGGCAAGAGGTACCCTATCAGAAAAGAAAAAGATAAGATAAATATTTACGAAAATATAGAGCTGCCCGCCGAAGGCCCACTTACTTTCGATTTTGAGGTCGAGGTCAGGCCTGAATTTGATTTGCCAAAGCTTGAAGGGATACCGGTAACTAAGGCAAAACTGCAAGTCACAGACGACCAAATCGACAGAGAATTGGAACAATTACGAAAGTGGTCCGGCGTCTGGACACCACGGAAGGACGAACCCGCCGAAGTCGACGACCAGATTATTGCCGACACCATCCTCGAAGCGGAAGACGTCGAGCAGGCTGAGAAACTCGACAATATCGAGATATATATAAGGCCAAATGGTTTCGTCGGTGCCGTTCCCGTCGAGAACCTCGACGAAGTCCTGGCAGGAGCAAAAGCAGGTGATACCAGGAAAACAACTGTCGACGTCCCGAAAACATTTTTTAGAGAAGACTATCGAGGCAAAAAGGTGGATATCCAGATTATCGTCAAAGATATCAAGTTCCTAAAACCTGCCGCCCTGGACGAAAATTTCCTCAACAGGTATAACGTCGAAGATGAAAACGAGCTCAGGGAAAAAATTCGCGATTCCCTTCAGACCCGATTAGAGTCACAAGTCAGAAACGAGATGGCTGAGCAGATTTATCAGTATCTGCTCGAAAATACCGATTTTGACCTGCCGCTGGATATCGTAGCTGAACATTCGACCTCGCTGCTGCAAAGGCAGTACACCAACCTGCTGATGCGGGGACTGCCACGTGAGCAGGTTGATCAGCAAATGGAACAGCTACGCGCAGGCAGTGAACAACAGGCCAAACAGCAGCTCAAAACATTCTTCATAATGGACAAAATCGCCGATAAGCTTGAAATGGATGTAACAGAAGAAGAGATTAACGGCCACATTGCACAGTTAGCCATTCAGAAAGGACAACGGCCCGAAAGGATGAGAGAGCAGATGCTGCGAGATGGTTCGCTCGCACAGTTCAGATTACAGGTACGTGAAGACAAGTGTATCGCCAAACTGCTTGAGTCCGCGAAGATAACTGAGAAAAAAGCCAAAAAGACCGCTAAAAAAACAGCAACGACTGAGAAAAAAGATTCTAAAAAACCCAAAAAGGCTTCAAAACAAAAATAGACCGGCAGCTTACATACGGGATAACAAGAAAAGTAGAGACTAAAAAAGGCCGAATAAAACCATATCTTGGTTGCAATGATAAAAAAATATGAGATATAAAGTAAAGAATACGATTTTTATAAAGGAAAACATATATGTTTATCGAACATCCCGGTAAAAACACAATCAAAAACTTGGAGCCATACAATCAGTACGGTCCTGCCGGCCAGTATCAGCGATACCGCCAGATGAGTCTCGACGATATGTTGCTGGAGAACCGCATCGTGTTTTTGATAGGCGAGATAAATTACGAAAGTGCTGCCCGCATTATTATGAAGATGCTCTATCTGGACAATCTCAAAAAAAATAATGAAATCAGTCTCTACATCAACTCTCCCGGAGGCAGCGTCGACGATACGATGGCCATTTACGATACTATTCGCTTTGTCAGTTCGCCGGTCGCAACTTACTGCATCGGCAGGGCACAATCTGGTGCTGCGATTATACTGGCAGCAGGCACAAAGGGCAAACGACACGCACTCCCACACGCAAAACTTATGCTCCATCAGGTCTGGGGAGGTGTCACCGGTCAGGCCGCCGACATCAAAATACAGGCCGAAGAAATCTTAAAGGCAAAAAAAATGATTAACGAAATCCTCGCAAAACACACCGGACAGCCCATTGAAAAAATCGCCGCCGAGACAGAAAGAGACAGATATATGACCGCCGAGGAAGCCCATCAGTACGGCCTTATCGATGAGGTACTGCACGAAGAAGAAAAAAAAGAAGAAGGCGAAAAAGAAGACAAAGAAAAAAAGAAAGATAAAAACAAAAAGTAAAATTCCAATACGAGATAAATAATATGGCTATGAATCAAAATTTAGTACCGATAGTAATTGAGAAAAGTGGGCGAACAGAACGAGCCTACGACATCTATTCAAGGCTGCTAAAAGACAGAATCGTCTTTCTCGGCGGCCCGCTCGATGATGCCGTCGCAAATCTGATTATTGCTCAGATGCTCTTTTTGAGCAACGAAGACAACAAGACCGACATGCATTTCTATATCAATTCACCGGGCGGCTCTATCACATCAGGTCTCGCCGTCTATGATACAATGCAGTTCCTGCGCTGTGACGTCGCAACATACTGCGTCGGACAGGCTGCAAGTATGGCGGCGGTACTACTGGCAGGCGGAAAGCCCGGGAAGCGGTTCCTGTTGGCAAACAACAGAATCCTTTTGCACCAGCCCCTAATCACAGGCATACTCGAAGGGCCGGCAACCGACCTCGATATTGAAGCAAAGGAAATACTGCGACTGAGAAGCAGATTATATAACATATTGGCAAAACACACCGGCCAAAAACCGGATAAAGTCGAAAAGGATTGCGACCGAAACCTCTGGCTTGACCCTGAAGAAGCTATCAAGTACGGTCTCGCAGACAGAATTTTGCAAAAAGCGCCTGAAATCGTCAGGCAGCAGGAGAAGGAATAATGAACATTAAACAGCGAATCATGAATAGCGAACATCGAATAATGAATCATAAACTTCGGAATTCGACATTCCTTCTTCGATATTCAATATTCTGTCTTCTGTCCTCTGTCTTCTGTCTGTATTTTGTCGCAGGCTGTGAAAGCAGCCAGACACCCAAAAATCCATTAGCCGAACAGGTAGAGACATTAACACAGGATAAAAAAGGTCTGGCCCGCCAAATCGGACAGTTGGAATCAAAAAACAAAGACCTCCAAAAACAGATAAACACTCTGCACGGCCTGCCCGATGACGTCAAGCTCAAAGACATTTACGAAGTGCAAAGCATCAGGATTACAAAATACACCAATCTTTATGACAAAGACAAAGACGGCAAAAGGGAAACCCTAATCGTCTACATACAACCTGTAGACCAGGAGGGTGACATAATAAAGGTTCCCGCCGATGTTCACATACGATTGTTGGACCTGGACAAAGACCGGGACCCTGTCGTTCTCGGCAAATGGCACATTACACCAGACCGGCTAAGAAAGCTTTGGTTCAACGCACTGATGAAAACCCATTACAGATTGACTTTCGACGTCTCCGACAAGCTCGATAGCTACGAAGAGCCGCTGACGGTGATGGTCACCTTCACCGACTACCTCTCCGGCAGAATATTCGAAGAGCAAAAGCTAATCAAGCCCAATTAGAAAAACAGTCAAGATATCAGTTGGTTTTTAGTGGTTTTTGAACTATAATGCGCGTTGGACACCAAAAAGTCGACATAGAGACTTAGTGATGAACAAAAATCTTACTATACCGAAGGACAAAATCATAGATTTTTGCCGGCGCCATCACATTCGCAGGCTTTCCGTTTTTGGCTCTGCCCTACGGGACGATTTCACAACGGACAGCGATGTGGACGTGCTGGTAGAATTCGAAAAGGCCCACGTGCCGGGCTTTGACTTTTTCGATATGGAAGCTGAACTCTCAAAGTTACTTGCACGAAAGGTTGAGCTGCATACACCCAATTTCCTCAGCCGATACTTCCGCGAAACTGTACTGACTGAAGCCGAGGTGCAATATGTCAAGGACTGACGATGTCGTCCGCCTGCGTCACATGCTTGACGCCGCATCCAAAGCGCTGCAACTCACTAAAAACTGCAACAGAGAGGACCTCGAAAAAGATGAGAAGCTTGCGCTGGCACTCGTACGCCTTCTGGAAATCCTGGGTGAAGCAGCCAAGAGCGTTTCTGAACAGTGCCGGCAAAGCTATTCGAACATTCCCTGGCGACAGATTGCTGGAACCAGGGACCGCCTCATTCACGGCTATTTCGATGTCGATTTGGATATAGTCTGGAAAATCGTATCCGGCAACCTGCCATCTTTAGTACTGCAATTGGAAATAGCTCTTTCAAACGAGAAATGATTGACTCATATCGATGACCTCTTCCGACACGTCAAGGCAAACCTCAATCAAGCCAAGTTCCTTTTAATTCCCTTGTGTTTGGTGTGCATTCGAGTATGAGTTCAATTTGCAGTGTCAGTGTGTGAAAGGTATGGACAAACAGGGTCAATTAACCATGGATTTCTCATAAAGCCCGTAGGCGGCCTGCAAGCCGCGCATCACGTCTGTCACGGTAATGATTCCAACAGGCTTTTTATCCGCGTCCGTAACAGGCAGACAGCTTATATGCTTCTCATACAGCATTCTCACTGCTGTATAAAAATCACAGCTCTGCTCAACACTTGTTACGTCTCGCTTGATAATATCACGCAGAACCTGCTTTATCGCCGCATTGTTTGGGGCAACTTCAAACAGCCTGTCGTGAAATGTGTCGGCGCCGGGCCTCAAAAACGGAAGATAACGAAGTACATCTTTATCTGAGATGATACCAACGAGTTTCTTCTGCGTATTCACTATCGGAATGTGTCTGATTTTGCCACTCTGCATAACCTCTATCACGCGAGCCAGGCTGTCCTGTTCCTCAAGACAAAAAATATCATTGGTCATAATATCTTCAACTGTCCGAAGGACCGTCGAGAAGGCGGGCATCACCTCATCCGAACTCCCCGACAGCAGGTCGACAAATCGCCTCCTTTGCTCAGCATCTTCCATCTTTGAGCATATCTTGCGGATTTTATCAAGTCTGATAAACAGCTTCAAAATGTCCGTAGACGTAACGACACCAACTAAATTGCGGTCTACGAGAACAGGCACCATATTGACATGATTACCAACCATGACGGTAATCATATCCTCTATCGTTGTCTCAGGGGATACCGACTTCGGATCTCTGTTAACGATTTGGACAAGAGGCTGTTTCAGTGCCCTGGAGTCTGAATCCGTCTGCCCCAGTTTGCCCGCATAAGGAGATATTTGCCGGAAAACATCACGTTGAGAAACAATACCAATGAAGTATGGCGTTGCTTCTTCACCGGTCGGCCTGTCTACAACCGGGACGTGTCGGAAATGGTTCTCTTCCATAAACTTCAGACACTTCTCTATCGTATTGTCCAGTGTCAGTGTCTTGACATCTTTGGTCATCACGTCCTTGACGCGATAAACCAGCTTGAAAAAGACATCCTTACCAGCCGACAAATCGTCTATAAGGTCAATCAGTCTGAATTGTTCATCCGGCATACTATTTCCCTTGCGGGCTAAGACAAACTGTCCCACAAAACAGAAATTCCTCGTAACCTCACAATAATGCCACTGTTTTGTCGACAAAGCATCTCTGCCACTTTAGCAAATCGGACACGCCAAAAGCATACCGCCGATAAATTAATAAACAGAAAATGGACACAAAAAAACCCGCCCCTTTTCGATTGATAATCCGCACAATTATCGGCTGTTCCCAGCCAAATACAAATCCCCCCAAATCCGCCTCGCCGCCTCCGCGACTAAAACTCAACCGCCCGCCCCTTCGAGCCAATGGCCGCAGAATATGGCAAAATCCTCTATATCCACCGTTCCGGAGAGGTCAAAATCCGTCCCGTTGCAGTCATTAGCATCTCCGCAATTGGTATCCCCCCAGTAATCGGCAAAGAATGAGTAATCTCTAAAATCCACTCCGCGCGGACATAGAAAATCTGCTGCTGTTTTCTGCCGGATGAACCTCGGATAGTTCATTCCCTCACAAGTAAGGTCCCAAATGTCAACAAAGTCCCAGCCGGCATCGGTAAACGTACTCATTGTCTGCATTTGGGCGGTCGGAAGACCCGCGACATTTGTAACTGTGCCTGTGTTAGTACCAAAACTGTCGGTTACGCCGTGGGTCTGTGTGTCGGTATCCCAGAAGCAGTTCGCGATACTGCCATAATAATTTTCCCCCACAAGGCCGCCGACATCTTCAGCACCATTTACATCACCTGTAGAATAGCAGTTCGAGACACTGCCACCATTTATCCCCACCAGGCCGCCAACATACTCGTCACCATTTACATTGCCCATAGAATAGCAATTCGAAACATTGCCACCATTAATCCCCACTAAGCCGCCGACACACCAATCACCGTTGACAGAGCCGGTAGAATAGCAGTTCGAGATACTACCACGATTATTCCACCCCACCAAGCCGCCGACGACATAGTCATCACCGCTGACAGAGCCACCTTCAAGGCCCAGGCTGCTAACTTGGCCACCCTCTCCGATACAGCCGAAAAGCCCTAAAAAATCATTACCGGTGCCACCATCATCTATCGTTAAGCCTATTATCTCATGGTCGTTTCCGTCAAACACACCTATAAAAGCCGTGCCGTCAAAATCAAAACCGTATTTATAGGTATCTGGAGCAATAACGGCTGTGGTATAAGTCAACCCGGCCAGATTGATATCCGTCTCCATGCGGGTATAGCCGGCCCAGTAATTCGCATCAGCCGCAAACTCGTCGAAATCCGCCGGCGTCTCAATCCTCCACGGCTCCGCCTCCGTCCCAGAACCGGATAAACCCAGCGCCGGATGCGCAGAAATGATGACTAAGGAAACGATAAATGCAATCCTATACATAACTTACCCTCCAAAAACCCATTAGCGCATTGTAACTCAGCCGTTAATTTTGCTTCACTAACGGCCAATTCATTTTCTCTTGAATACAGATAAAATCTGCGATTCTGCATTCATAGCTGCTGTTCTACACCGCTAAGCTTTATCCACCATACCAAATCCGGCTTAAAAAATCAAGCTTAAAAATTTTTTGAAAAAATGTGTTGATTTCCATACCACCTTGATATATAATGACAGCAGCATTCTACAGGGTTGGGGTTATCTCGCTTTCTCCTCTCCCTCCGCACCCAACCCTGTTTTTTTTATGCGCTCACTTATTCTTCAACATCCGATTCCACACACGGCTCTTCTGTATCCTTCATAAAATTTCATCCGCTGAGTATATTTTCATACCCGCTTCAGATGATTCCGCGATTGCTTCTTGCATAGACCAAAACGCTTTATAAAATAGCTCTATGCAGAAACTGCTCAACAAAATTATATGCGGCGATTGTATAGAGGTCCTCAGCAAGGTACGCAAACCCTTCGCCGACCTTATATTCGCCGACCCGCCCTTCAACATCGGCTACAAATACGACAAGTACTACGACAAGATAAAAAGCAAAAACTACATCGCATGGACAAAAGACTGGATGACCGCCTGCAAAAAAGCCCTTATGCCCCACGGCTCATTCTACATCGCAATCGGCGATGACTACGCCGCCAACGTAAAAATCATCGCCGACGAGCTGAAGTTAGTAATGCGCAACTGGATTATCTGGCACTACACCTTCGGCCAGCAGATGAAAACAAAATTCGCCCGCTCACACACCCACATCTTTTACTTCGTCAAGGACAAAACCGGCTTCACGTTTAACGACCTCGCCGTCCGTGTCCCCTCAGACCGCCAGCTAATCTATAATGACAGGCGCGCCAATCCCGCAGGCAAAATGCCGGACGACGTCTGGACCGAATACTCACGTGTCTGTGGAACCTTCAAGGAGCGCGCCGGCTGGCACCCCTGCCAGATGCCAGAAAGCCTGCTCAAAAGAATCATAGCCGTAAGCTCCAATCCCGGTGATTGTGTCCTCGACCCTTTCAGCGGTTCCGGAACCACCGCCGCCGCCGCATACCAACTAAACAGAAACTACGTCACACTGGATATCTCCGAAAAATACGTCGAAAACGCAAAAGAACGCCTCACTGAATTAAAAGAGCAACACCCCACCAATTTGTTTCTAAATACCACTGAACTAAACGAACTCAAGAGGCTGGTGTTCGATATAAGAAGACCGGCAAAACAAATTACCGCCGACAAAAAACTTTTGGAGCTTGTCGCAAATCAATTTGCCGTGCGAATGGACAACCATAAGCGATATAGTAAGAAAGAGATAGCAATGGCTTTAGAGGGTATCGCCGATTGAAAAAAGCAACCCTGAAAAATTCCCTCCTGCTCTGCCTGCCCTTCATCGCCTCTGCAATAATGCTCACGGTGATACAGGCACCGATTAGCCTCTCGTTTCTGGCTTGGGTGTCGCTTGTACCCTTTATCCTGGCCTGCTCATCTGATGCAAAGCCAAAATCCCTCGCTCTCGCCGCATATTTGGTCGCTGCCTGCTACTGGCTGGGCAACATATACTGGATAGCCCCGATAACCCTGCTCGGCTGGACCTCGTTCTGCCTCTACACCGCAATTTTCTGGCCCATTCTCGCCCTTTCTCTGCGCTACTGCAGAATAAAAAAGATACCATTATGCCTGGCCGTACCCATCCTCTTCGTTGGCGCCGAACGCCTGCGCGGCCTTTTCCTCGGAGGTTTCTTCTGGCGATTCCTCGCGCACAGCCAGTATCAAAACATCACCATAATCCAGATAGCCGACATCTTCGGCGCAGCGGGCATCTCGTTTCTGATTGCGATGGTCAACGCCCTGCTCGCCGAATGGATAATCGCCGCTCGATGCCCTATGGGTGGCAGCCTCAAATCCGAAGGATTTGGGGATGGTTTGTTCCACCGGCAAAATATTTTCAAAATTGGCAATTTTATAAAAACTGCGGTGGTATGTTCTGCCCTGCTCGCTACTGTCTTTTACGGCCGATGGCGAATCAACCAATCGGAAAAATTTGTAACAGAGGGCCCTCTCGTCGCTTCTTTGCAGTCAAACGTTCCACAGTGGATTAAGACTGAGGCCCTGCGAGGAGAACCGGACATCGCTGAGAAGACTTCGCAGCAGTTATTTGATGAGCTTATGCAGAAAAGCAAGGCAGGTGCCGCAGAAGGCGCCGAACTAATCATCTGGCCGGAGACTATGGTGCAGGCCACTTTGAATGATGAAGTCCTGATATATCTCGACCCTTCAAGCCAGCCGATACTATTTGACAAAGCTCTTTCTGAACACGCCAGAAATAACAACGCATACCTGCTTATAGGTGCCTACTCAGGCAAAGTTGACTTTAAAAACGCCGAGCCTTATATGGCGGAAAGGTACAACTCTGCGTTACTATACAAACCTGACGGTAAAAAGTACCCAAAGCTATATAGCAAGATGCATCTGGTACTTTTCGGCGAGGTACTGCCTTTCAGAAAAAGTTCTCCTCTGCTTTTTAATCTCCTGATGAAATTCAATCCCTATGGCTACGACCATTCACTCGACCCGGGCACCGAATACACTGTTTTTGAAATGACCAGCCCCCCCGCCGACACTGCATCAGACCGGCAGCCCCGCACGTATAAATTCAGTGTCATCATTTGTTATGAAGCCACCATCCCCGCTATTGCCAGAAGATTTGCACTCGACACAAAGGGCCAAAAGCAAATCGACTGGCTCATCAACATCAGTAACGACGGCTGGTTTGTCGGTTTCGACCAGGACAAAGTCTTACCAAGCACTGAGCTCTCACAGCACATGGCAATATGCGCTTTCAGGGCCGTTGAGAACCGTCTCAGCATCGTAAGAAGCGTCAATACCGGCATAAGCTGCATAATTGATACTCTCGGACGTATAAAAAATGGCTCTCTCGCCGGCACTTTACCGGACAAGGCCATCGAACGACAGGGTATCGCTGGATGGTTCGTCGATAAATTGCCGATAGATAAAAGAAATACATTTTTCAGTAAGTACGGCCAATGGCTGGATTTTTGTTGTGCTCTGTGCTTTCTTGTGTTCATAATAGTAACGCCGTGGGCTCGATTTATCAGAAATAAGATTTATGTTAACTTTTTACGGCAGCGCAAAAATGAAAATGCGGTCTAAAAAAACAAAAAAACAAAACATATTCTACACCAAAGTTCTTGCCGTCATTGCTCTTACAACTTACGCCCTCTTCTGTTTCGGATGCGAGGAAAACCTAACAACCAGAGGCAACTGGCCCTTGACTGTCTCTGTTGACACTCTTGTACCCTATGCTGCAGGAATTATCCAGGATGCTTTGGCAGACCCTGACCCGCTAATCAGGGCCAACGCTATTGAAGTTGTCGCAAAAACAAGGCAAGTCCGATTGATGCCAAAAGTGCAGCGGTTAATGAAGGACCAATTCGTGCCGGTTAGATTCTCGGCTGCCCTTGCTGTCGGCGATTTTGAATATGCTCTCGCAAAAAATTCGGTAGCAGAACTGCTTCAGGACAAAAACGAAAATGTCAGAATGGCCGCTATATACGCATTAGGAAGGCTTGGCCGGATGGACAGCATTGTGCAAATCCGCAAGGCAATAACAAGCAGCGACCAGGTTGTCAGAGCCAACGCTGCTCTCTTGCTCGGCAAAAGCGGCGATACAAGCACACTCACAATACAGGCATTATGGTGGACACTTCGCAGGGAAGATTCCGATGACAGGGTCAGATTCCAGACCGCCGAAGCTCTCGCTATGCTCGGCGATGAACGCATATACCCAAAGTTGTGGTCGATGCTCATTAGCGCTTACGCCGATGACAGAGTTATGGGCATAAAGGCGATGAGGCAGCTCGGCACGTTACAGGCAAAAGACGCCATCGCCACTATGCTGGACGATGATGTTATTGAGGTTAGACTCGCCGCTGCCGAACAGCTCGGTATGCTCAATGACACCAGGGCTGAGCCTGTCGTACTTGATGTCTTTGCCAGAGACCTCACCGCCGGTCTTGACAAACAGAGCCAGGCTCGGGTAAATGTGCGGACAGCACTGGCAATAGGCCAAATCGGCTCACAATCTCTTATCAGGTTCCTACCTCAGCTCCTGAAAGACCAGTCAAAATTTGTCCGTCTTGCCGCCGCAATGGCCGTTTTTCAGTGCCAAATGAAAAAATGATACCCCAAATACCACCCTTTTCACATCGTCATTTCTGTTTGTTCTTCCTTTCTTCGCTTATTTTCGCACTTTTTAACAAAACCGCCACCCACTTGAATTTGACCAAATTCAATACCTGAAGGCCAAAATAGGCAAAAAATAACTTGACCTTTTGAACCTTAAAGTGTAAAGTAGTAGTACATAAAGTACGATATTTTCGTACATCGGGCATAGTGCATATACGCATAAAACGAGGATTCACGAAAGGGGCCTGTTTTGAGTACACTTACAAAAATTTTAATAGTTCTGCTGACAATAGCATCGATTTTCCTCTGCGGAATTGTCGTTACTTATGTCGCAAACGCTGACAATTACAGGGAAAAATACACCAGCCAGAAATCTGAAAGGGATGGCCTAAAGGAAAAAACTGTCAGCCTGAGTGAGCAGTTAAACAATAAAATCGCTGAAAAGGACGCCCTCGAAGACAAACTAAACCGCGAGATTGCTGCCCTTAACAAACAGATAACAAACCTGCAGGGTGACCTCAAGACAATCAACGACAAAAATCAAATCCTGGAGCTGAGAGTAACAGACATGGCAAGCGTCGTTGAAACTTCAGCACAAACTGCCGGTACCAATGGACAATTATTAAAAGAAACACTTGTCGAACTGAACAAACTTCAGTCTCAACAAATAAAACTCTCCGCTCAGCTTGATGACACTTCAGCGACCCTTCTTGAGAAATTAGCTATAATACAAACCCTCGAAACGGAAAAGAAAAGACTTACAGAGGAGAAGCTTGAATTACAAGGTAGGCTTGGCAAAATTTTACAACCAACAGGAAAAGCACCTGCACCGGTCACCCCGGTCACTCCCCAAAAAGACGTAGCAAGACCGGCGCCCGTTATCTCACAAGATATCGCTCTGAAGGGTTTGGTAACCGCTGTAGACCTGAAAAACAAGATGGCAAGTATATCTATCGGCTCCGCTGACGGAGTGAAGGACGGCATGAAATTCCACGTTACACGCGGCGATAAGTTTATTTGCGATATTCTCATCATAGACACCGATACCGAAGAGGCCGTCGGGGCACTGGAGCTTATGCAGGAACAGCCAAAAGCCGGTGACACTGTTTCTACGAATCTGTAGGCGATTGTAATACCGGCATGTAAAGTATCGAAAAAATTAAAACATAATTCTGACAACCGTCAGGAAATGCAGAAACTTTTACGTGAGGTCGAAATATGAGTCCAGCAGGACGAATTCGTGGTGGCAAGCTAATCGCAGCAGACAATCTCTACACGGCAATCCTTGGCTTGGCGCTCTGCATTGTGCTGGCCACTGCGGTCTTTGTCGCATACAAATGCTACTTCCAGTACGGAACATTCTACGAAATTCCCTAAACAATTTACTATTGACCCCAGATAAAAATCGTGGTCAAGTAAGTTAATCAAACTTAAAGTTTCTTGCCGTCATGCTGAGCGCAGCGAAGCATCTGGCCTTAGCAGCAAATAAGCCTAATTTATCGGATTCTTCGCTTTAATTCATTACGCTTAGACCTGTCCTCGAACCTGCCCTGCCTGCCCTGAGCCTGTCGAAGGGAGCTTGTCGAAGTGAGCTTGTCGAAGGGACGCAGCGAGGGAATGGCAAACCACTATATGTGCTTGTAAATATAGGAATTACGATTATTGATTCCATCGAATCGGCCTGTTTGAATTAGTGAATAACCCGCAATATCGGACATCAACCTCCAATTTACGCCTGTATCGGAAAAAAACGTAAAAAAAAGAAAATTTCTAATGGGTATTGACAACTGCCAGGTTTATCTTTAAATAGTCAATAGTAAATTGAAATTCAAGAAGGGAATCGAACGTGCTACTGGACTCAATCTTAGGCTGGTTCAGCATGGATATGGGTATTGACCTCGGTACCTGTACCACCTTGGTTTGTGTCCGGGACAAAGGCATTGTCCTCAATGAACCCTCCGTTGTTGCCGTTCGCAAGGGAACCAACGTCGTCCTCAACAATGGCGAAGCGGTTGGCATGGTCGCACGCGAAATGCTCGGCAAAACACCCGGCTCGATTAGCGCGATTAGACCTCTAAAAGACGGTGTTATCAGCGACTTTGAAATCACCGAGGCAATGCTCGGCTATTTTATACGAAAAGTACACGGAAGAGGGGGACTGGTCAGGCCGAGAGTCGTTATCGCCGTCCCAAGCGGAATCACCGCCGTCGAACGTCGTGCCGTCATTGATTCTGCTGAAAGGGCCGGCGCAAGAAAGGTCTACCTCGTCGATGAGCCAATGGCCGCCGGCATCGGCGCCGGGCTGCCCATAACCGACCCCACCGCCTCTATGATTGTCGATATCGGGGGCGGAACTACAGAAGTGGCAATAATGAGTCTGGCTGACATCGCAACATCCGAATCTATCAGAATCGGCGGTGATGATATGGATGAAGCAGTCATCAGCCACCTCAAAAAAACCTACAATCTGCTCATTGGAGAAGCAAGCGCTGAAAAAGTAAAAATCCAAATCGGCTCTGCCGCGCCTCTCGAAGAGGAATTAACTATGGAGGTAGCTGGCAGAGACACAATTTCCGGACTCCCAAGGAAAATCGTTATTACAAGTGAGGAAATAAGAGAAGCACTCAGAGACCCAATTGCCGCTATTATTGACACCGTTACCGCAACGCTGGAAAAGGCTGAGCCGGAACTCGCTGCAGATTTAATTGAGAACGGAGTGCACATCTGCGGCGGTGCATCGCTCTTGCGGGGAATGGATACTGTTCTGGCAAATGCAACTGGACTGCACGTACAATTGGTGGATGACCCTCTAAGTTGCGTCGCACGCGGTACTAGTGTCTACCTCGAAAATCTCGAACTCTGGAAAGACACGATGGACCATAACGAGTACGGATGGGAGTAATTCGTCATACGTGCTGCGTAATACACAGTGTGTAATACGACCATGGCAAGGAAGCTAAATAGAGCACCGTTTCCCAAACGAAAAAAAACAGGTCTGGGTTCTCTCTCCAGGCCTATGTTATTTACCTGGTTTATGTTAATCGGCTTCATCTTGCTCTTTGCCCCACAGAATCTGACAAATGACCTGCAGTTCGCTTTTGCCCGAATTTTTCGTTGGCCCTTGACTATAGGAAAAAACATTTCGCTTTATGCACGAACAACGCAGGCTCCTACGGAATTCAACGGAAAAACTCAATATGAAAACTATATTGCAAATCTTCAGGAACAGTTAAGGGAAAAACACGAGGAGGTAGTGGAGCTCGCCGGCCTCAGAGAAAGGCTCCACGCCCTGGAAAATGCCGGACTCGTCGTCGCAGACGTCATTAGAGCATCAATAAACGCAACAAAAGGCGAGCTTACTATCAACAGAGGCAAAGACGACGGTATTGCCAAAGGTCAGTTTGTGCTCGGAGACAACAGTATCATCGGAAATATCTCCGATGTCTCACTCCGAACAGCACGTCTAAAGTTGTTTACCGACCCCGCATCCAGAATAGCGGTAAGGATTGGACAATTAAATATAGACAGGCTAATGGTGGGCTCCGGAAACAATCTCGCAAAGATAAGATTGCTCTCAACAAAGCACAAAGTGGCGGTCGGTGACAAAGTACTCGCCCAAAAAAATCCGGGCTTTCTCGATGCCGCGATGATTATAGGAGTAGTCGCCCAGTGTAAAAAGGACGATAGAAATCCCTCCCTATGGGATATTACCGTAAAATCCGTATGTGATACGGAAAGATTAAATACTGTAACTGTAATTGTAATGAATCCGAAGGAGTAAGACGGTCCTCAAGCCCCTCGTCTTCTGAGCCTAAGCTCAGCCTCACAGGCGGGCAATGGACCGTGGGAACAAAAAATGCGATGGTTCCGGTTCGCTGTTTTTATCGCTTTCGTCGCCGTACTGCAGGCAAGTCAGGTATTAAATATGATTGCCTTGACAAATTTGGGAATCAAACCGAATTTGTTATTAGCACTTTTGGTATTTTTTACTATCTACTGCAGCACCACCGATGCAATCATAGCCTCATTCACCATCGGTTTTGCCGCTGACATCAGTATTGGCTCCGTAATAGGCTCACAAACCATCAGCTTCGGTCTTTTCGGAACGGCGCTTGCCTATTTCAACCGCCTTATCGCAATAAGAAATATACCTTACCAATCTCTTGTTATATTCATCACCGGCTGTCTCGCCGGAAGCCTCGCTCATTTTCTGGCGCTCTTGAAAGGACTCTCTGCCGTCGCAAATGTATACACTGTTATTCTCGGAACCGCCTTATATTCCGCAATACTTGGACCTTTTTTATTCTTGCCTACTGCCTGGTGGATGCGTATAAAAACTCAGCGATTCAAACGATATTAGTTTCACAATACGTAACGACTGAAACATATTTCAAACCCGTAATAAAAAAGATATAAGATGTTCGGCAAACGAATTAAAATTTTCATAATAATAAGCACGATGCTCCTGCTCCTCTTCGCACTGCGGCTGGCACAATTACAGCTCGTCTCACATCCTTTCTACCTCAAAGGAATCGCTGAACTAAAATTACAGGAGGGTGTCTCACGCCAGCTTAACACTATCAGAGGTAAAATCCTCGACAGAAAGGGCCGAATTTTAGCCACCGAAGAACCTCAGTTCCAGCTCCATATAAATTATAATCTATGCTCTGTTCTGGACGAACGTGTTCGACGGGCAATCCTGCTCACCGCATACAACAAGTCAACACCCGCAGCAGTAAAAAACGCTGTAGCAAAGCAGCGTCAGCAGCTCGATGATAAGCTTGAGATACTCCGCAAAATCATTGACAAATGCACTTACTTCGGTCAGGAGCGAGAGGATATTGAACAGGAAATTAACAATATCAACAACATAATATGGAACTTGCGAACATTCCTTGCCTGGAGGCGAAACGACCCCGACCCAAAAATAGTTGAAAAATATAACCGAAGATTCAGTGACGTGCCGCTGTCCGTAGCCATCCGGGAATTCGAAAAGAAGTTTCCCGACGAAAACCAGCAGCTTCTCGAAATAGAAAAAATTAAAAACATCCCTGAAATGAACAAAGGCCGGTGGCTGCTCGAGTTAAAAACAGATGCAGATGTCTTTGATGCCCAGGTGGAGTTTATAGATATCGAAGGTATTGATATCCTCCCTAAATCAAACAGGGTATACCCTTATGCCTCGGTCGCCGCTCAAACAATAGGATGGGTCGGACGGCCTCAGGAAAAAGACAAGAAGTTTCTTGCCGATGATAAATTATCAAGCTATCTGAGCAACGAGGTCTGTGGAAGGGAAGATGGAGTAGAGTATGTCTGTGAAACTATACTCCGCGGAAGACGCGGCGAGGAAGTCTACGACATAGACCGACAGCTCGTTAGTCGAACAGAGACGGAGTTCGGAGAAGACGTCTCAATCACGCTCGACATCGAGCTCCAAAAGAAAATACAAGACCACCTCGCTGACTGCGGCCTGAATCCAAACTGCACAGCGCCTACGGCTGTTGTCGTCCTCGACGTCAATACTGGCGATATCCTCGCTATGGTCTCAACGCCCACATACGATTTGAACAGGGTCAGGTATGACTACGGTACTCTGGCTGCCGACTCCAATGAACCACTACGAAACAGGGCTATTAACAAAGGCTATCCCCCGGGCTCCGTCGTCAAGCCCATAATTCTCACCGCCGGCCTTCAATCCGGCAAAATCACTCCGCAGGAGATTATCCATTGCCCCGCACAAAAAGCACCAAAAGGCTGGCCAAGCTGCTGGATCTTCAACCAGTACCGCAGCGGACACGATTATAAATGGCAAAACTATGCAAGAAATGCCGTTAGGGGAAGTTGCAACATTTATTTTTCCAGGCTTGCAGACAGAATCGACACATCCGTCCTGCAGCTATGGCTTTACAAATTCGGCTATGGCCACAAAATACCACTTGTTCCGCAGCTTAGTACATCGACTATCTCCACAGGACGCCTATCGGAGGAAAACCGAAACTTCCGGCAGGTCGATGGAACAATTGCAAGCAGCATAACGTCGGCCAAAATTTCACGTTTCGACCAGGTTCCCCCGCTTTATAAGGCAGAGAGAAGATACTTCGGCATCGGCCAGGGAAATCTCCGAGCAACTCCGCTGCAGGTGGTAAATGCCATTGCCGCAATCGCACGGGGCGGTATCTACAAACCGCCTCGCTTAATTATGGACGGCACAAAAAAAATCCCGAATTCATCAACTCAAAATTCGCAGTCTGTCCACCTCGGCATCTCGCCGCAAATCTTAAACGTCGTCCTCGATGGAATGAGTGCTGTGGTAAACGAAGATGGCGGAACCGCATATAGCCAGTTTGTCCGGAGCGGTCTCACGCTGCAGGGTGTAAAGGTCTACGGCAAAACCGGCTCAACGCAGGATCCAAGCCACGCCTGGTTTGGCGGCTTTGCCACCGACGACACTGGCAGAAAGCTCGCTATCGCCGTCCTCGTCGAAGGTGCACAACATGGCTCAGCCGACGCCGCACCTTTAGCACGAGATATCATCCAGTTCTGCGTCCAGGCAGGATACTTAGGCAAAACCCAAAATACCTCTTTCTAATTCGCTCGCAATAGAAGTCAATGTCATTGCGAGGCCACCAAAGGTGGCCGCGGCAATCTCAACTCCTTTCATTCTGAGCGAAGCGAAGAATCTGGCCAACAAACCAAAATCAAAAAATATCCTGGAAAATCCCGCCCAATAAACTATAATGGACCGAAAATGGTTCGCGGAGATTTATAATGACCAAATGTCAATTCGAAAGGAGGTCTTAAATGTACTGCCCGAAATGTGGAACACAAAATCCCGATGTCGCCCTGGTGTGCAGCTCATGCAGCGCCGTTCTGACACCCCCCACGGCCCAGATGCCGACTAACCCACCCAAGACAAGCAGAATGGCCATCGCGTCGCTTGTGCTCGCGATTCTAAGCCCCTTCACCTGCTTTATCACAGCCATACCGGCAATAATTTTAGGTATAGTGGCTCTGGTAAAAATTTCTAAAAGCGCCGGCCAATCGAAAGGAGTCGGTCCCGCAGTCACAGGAATAGCTCTACCGGTACTCCTCTTGCCGTTCGTCGCGATATTCATGGGAATCTTGTTCCCCGCCCTGTCCAGGTTCAGACAAATATCCTTCCGAGTGGTCTGCGGCACCAACATGTCAGGCCTCGGCAAGGCCATGCTCATCTACACCAACGACTACGATGATAAGTCCCCTACCTCCTCAAAATGGTGCGATTTGTTGATTGAGCACTCAGAGGTAAGCAAAAAACAATTCACCTGTCCGGGCGCGACCCAAGGCCCCTGCAATTACGCTATGAACAAAAACATAGAAAACTTTGATAAAGGCAATACTCCGCCGGATATGGTTGTCCTCTTCGAGACCCACCCCGGATGGAACCAGGTCGGCGGACCGGAGATACTCACCACCGAAAACCACCAGGGTGAAGGCTGTAACGTCCTCTTCGCCGATAACCACGTCGAATTCGTAAAAACAAAAAACCTTAACAAGCTAAAGTGGTAAATAGATAAAATCGATCCCAAAGTGAGACTCAGTTGGATGCCCAGGATTCCCCGGCTATCCTGACGCAGTCTTTGCCTGGTGCTTTTTGTGCTGCCGCAGATGAAATATCACGTCCAGAGAGGTCTTCAAACCAACAAGGATAATCAAAATTCCGACCGGTGAGCCAAGTGCCATCGTCAAAAACGCGCCGAAAAGAACAGCCAAATGCATAATAACAATTCGAGCGTACGGGCTGCCCATCAGCTTATCAGGTTTGACCCTTGCGTATTCGCCCTTAATCAGATAGTTATACACAAACGAGATACCGTGACTTACAAAAAGCGCCCCCATCGCATACCGCATCGCCTCCGGCATAATCGAATAGACATGTTTGAGAACATTCAGCAGCATCTGAACAAAGACAAAAAAGCATGGCCAGCTCTCCCCATGTATAGGCTCAAACCCAGACTTACCTTTTCCAAACAGCATTAAAACAAAGAAACCGTGAACCGCACAAAAGCCACCATAGTGGACCGTAAAAAAAGGTATCATAAAAAGCTTACCCAGATGCTCGGCCGGATGGGAAACTTTTGCACACGCCATCTTCAGGATATTATAAAATCCAACCACAATATTTTCCGACCAGTAAAGAAGCACAACATGAAAGGCCTCCCACCCACCATACAGCACCCCCCAGAACGGTATCAGGTTCGCCGCAACCAGCGCAATCAGCGGTATATTTGTCAGATATTCCTTCTTATATTTAAAACTGATGTCCCTATCCATAATACTGTAATTCCATTTACATACAAATACGAGCCAATATCATAAACACACCGCTCAGGACAGCCCAATACTAATCGGCCTATGCAGCCTGTTTAAAACCTCCTGCAATATCTGGAAGAACTTATCATTGTCGGGCCACAGAATCCTTTCATCATCCGGGACAGGCTTATCGATTTGTTTCATAAACCGCCCCACAATCTCCTCATCCAGTTTCTCGCCCGCAATCCCAAGGCCCAGCTTCTCTATATATTGCGCGTTTATCATCTGCTCATACTGGCCCGCCACCGGCAAAAGGCACATCGGCTTCTTCAAATGCAGACACTCACTCAGCAGCGAAAAGCCCGCCGAGGCTATCACACCACGCGCACTCGCCAAGTCGGCAAGAAATCCTTCCGTCGACCGCTCCTTGAAAACACAATTCTCGAACTCGCCGCTCTTCTTAAATCCATAAAGGTAAAACTTCTGCGGCGAAAACTTACCAAGCGTTGATTGCAGCTCCTCGACCCCCTTGCCCGAAGTCGAATACAGCAGGATATGTTCCCCCCTGCTCGGTTCAAGCTCACGAACGATAGGCCTCACAACAGGCGGAGCCAGGACCGCCGAGTCAATCCGCAATGGCGTTCTAAAAAAATTGATAACAATATAAGCGACCGCCCCCACATAGTGACACTCCGTCACCACGCTCGACGTCATTCGCGAAAACCAGTTCTTCGTCTCATGCTCCAGCTCACACAGCGTCAGCACATGCTCGTGGTCGATACTGATAAAGGGTACCCTCTTCCGCCACGCCCACCACGCGCTGAAAGGCTCAAAATCCGATATCACAAGGTCCGGCTCAAATGGCTCAAAATGTTGGTGGAATAGTTCATCGTTTATCCTGTTACCTTCGGGAAGATTCAGAAGATTCTGCTTCAGTGTCTCCGATTTGTCTATCCGCCCATCTATATACGTAAAAGACAGGCCGAATATCTCCCGCACACGCTCCCCGAAATACTGTTTCAGATACAGAAGCGATTTTTGAGACCCCACGAACATCACATCGTGCCCGGCATCGATGAGCCTTTGCCCAGTCAAATGCGACCGGCTGCTGTGCCCGAATCCTTCCCCGGCAACACCGTAGATTATTTTCGCCATATCTTTGCACCTCGTACAAACTGTATACACAGGCCCTCTGCCTGTGTCAAGAAGGGGAACATAAAAAAAAACCTTTGGCAATCCCGTCACCAATTACAAGGACCGTTCAGGAACACGCAGGTACTTCAGGGTCTTTTCGAGTATCCTGGCCGCTACCGGAGAGGCCACCCTCCCCCCCGTATAGCCCTTGCCAAGCCTTGTGTTCGGTTTATATATCGAAACCAGTACGACCACCTCCGGGTCCTCCGCAGGCGCTCCCGCAACAAACGAGGCAACGTACGCATTCGGCTCATAACCTCTACCATCGCTCCCGGCTAATTGGGCCGTCCCCGTCTTCCCGAAAACCTGCCACTTCTCTAATTTAGCTCTCCAACCCGTCCCTCCGTTTTCCCGTTCATTAACTACTCCGACCATGCAATCATTCACGATCCATTTCGCAACCTCTGGCTTGACGATATAACCAACATCCGGTGATGATTCTCTCTGCCTAACAATTTCACCTTTGCTGTCCACAACCGCCTTCACAAGATATGGACGGATTGACCGGCCTCCGCTCGCTAACACACAGAAAGCCCGAACTAATTGAATAGAAGTCACCGAAATCTCCTGACCGAATGGTATTCGCGTTACGCTGTACCCATTCCAGTCCCCAACACGACGCAGAAGCCCTTCCGCTTCACCCGGCAGGTCAACATCGACCTTTTGG
Source organism: uncultured Pirellulales bacterium (assembly GCA_964451425.1). Classification (GTDB taxonomy): domain Bacteria; phylum Planctomycetota; class Phycisphaerae; order Sedimentisphaerales; family Anaerobacaceae; genus CS2-K091. The sequence continues at coordinate 7,684 of CAYVIT010000010.1, read as the reverse complement.
CCGAATCCGAAATGTCTCAATCCCTCGTAAAGTTTGTCCTTGCCCAGCCTTTGACCTATCTTGGCCATCCCTATATTGCTCGACTTAATAAGAATCTCCCGTACCGTCAAATCACCGAACCTGTGATCGCTGTACTCCCCAATCCCCCCGAAACCTGTGCCCCGATAGTCACCGTTCTCGCAGAATATCTTCTCATACCTGCTCACCAGACCGCTGTCAAGAGCAATCGCAGCAATTATCGGCTTGAGAACACTGCCTGGCTCATACTGGATTGCAACAGCGCAATTGCGCAACATATCAGGTTCCGCACTGCCTATGTCATCGGGATTGAACTCCGGCAGCGATACCATCGCCAAAATCGCGCCGGTCTTGGCTGAAACAACTATCGCAATAGCTGACTCAGCCTCATAGCTCGAATACTGTTCAGAAAGTTCGCCTCGGGCAAACTGCTGAATCGCAGAATCAATCGTCAGGATTATCCCAACCCCATCGGCTAATTCACTGCTTTGTTGTCTCATCTGGATTGGCCGACGAAACGCATCCGCAAGGAAAATATTCTTACCTGCCGAACCGCTAAGCTGTTCGTCGTATCGCAATTCAATTCCGCTCAAACCTCGGTTGTCACCACTCGTAAAGCCCACCACATGTGCCGTCAGACATCCTGTGGGATAACTTCTTTGCCAGTCGGATTGAACACCGATGCCGTAGATTTTGCGAGCGGCATTACACTGCGCCTCCGTGGCATCCACCTTGATACGCACAAAACCCGGATTCCCGCTCTCACGGATAAGGCGGATTATTTCTGTCGCACGCATCTTTACTATCGGAGCAAGTTTGACGGATGTATTCAAAGTGTCCTTTATTTCACGGGGCTCCGCAAAGATTGTGCGGACTCTATTGCTCGCCGCAAGCACCCTCCCCCCGCTATCAAGAATCACGCCGCGTTGAGGAGTCTTGATAAGCCGGCCGCGATACCGCTTTATACAAAGGTCGACATAATGCTCACTCCGGACATGCTGAAGGTAAAAGCAGCGACCTGCCAGTGACAAAAAAGCCACAAGAAGAAGTAAGAATAAGATAATAATAGAGCGAATGCTTCTCTCGTTCATTGTACCTCAAAGCTCGTACAAAAAGTCACGGCCTATCAAGCCGTTCTGAGACTGCCGCGGGATTTATCAAAGATTCCACCTGCAGTTGCTTGTGCGTAAGCTCCTGTATCAGCCAGCTCTGCTCGGCCTCGAGTGTGTAAAGTTGGTAGAATATCCGATTGTTGACATTACGAAGATAAACTGCGAATATCAAAACAGCAGTAAAAAACAAAACAACAAATACAAAACGAAATTGGGGCCGCATAACATAATCAGCACATAGTGTTCAGTAAACAGTAATGACTTTCCCGGCTCGCCGGAACTGTCCGCTATTTGGGGGGCATCTTCAAAGACATACCAACCATAAGGCTATCCTCATCACTTAAAACATCGGCATTGAGTTTGGCTACTTCCGTATATCGGCTGCCGTCGCCTAATTGTTCTGAGGCGATTCGCCATAAGCTGTCGCCATCACGTACCGTGTACAATTTGCTTACCTTTGACTGACGCGGTTTATCAGATGAAAGATGTTCTCGGCCGATAGATATGACCTTCTCAAAAATTGTACTTGCTAAGCCGCCCTTATTTTTCTCTTTCTCCGCCGTCGATAACGACAGTGCCGGTATGACAAGTTTTTGCCCGGCTCGAATCTCATCAACCGTTGTCAGCAGCTTGCGATTCGCCTCAAATATCTTCAAAATGTTGGCTCTTTTGTTGCCCTCTTCTTCACCATAAAACTTCTTCGCTATCAACGCCATGTTGTCGCCATCGGTAACAACATAAATTTTCGGCAAAACCGGCTTGACTGGCTCGATATTCTTCACAACTCCCGTCGTATCCTCAACCGCACCTTTATTGGCCGGACTGACTGTATCGTTCACTGACTTCTCTCCTTGAACAACCAAAGGACTCTCAGGCAGCGGTGTTTTGAAGCGTATACCCGGATCGCTCAACAATGAATCCTGAGCTCTATAAGGGTCATTTCCAATCGATTCTGTCTGGTTGATAAACTTACGTTCTTGTGCTCCAATACCAGGCGGTTTATTCGGAAATTCGACCATATTCCTTGTCAGCTCATTATTGTCTCTGCTGCCACGCAAACTGGGAAGGCCGTTGATTACAAATGCTATCATAAATATAAAGCCCAAACCCAACAGTAATCCGACTTTCACATCCCTGGTCATGGCAAAACTCCTTTTCCAATTTCACTTTATTGTCTTTCTGCAATCCTTAACTTCGCACTTCTTGCCCGCTGATTTTCCGCAATTTCCTCTCGTGACGGCACAATTGGTTTCTTCGTGATAATCTTATAGACACCTTCTTTTTCATTTGCCTTAAAATTATTCTTTACCAATCTATCTTCAAGGCTGTGAAAGCTGATGACCGCTATACGCCCTTTTTTAGCAAGCAGTGATGACGCCGAAGCAAGCATTTTCTCCAGATTCTCAAGTTCGTTATTAACTGCGATTCTAAGAGCCTGAAAAGTTCTTGTTGCCGGGTGTATTCTGCTTCTTCGTTTTCGCTCTGGTTGTCCCAGTGCCCGGCAGACTATCGCAGCCAGTTGACTGGTCGTGGTTATCGGCCGCCTCTGACGTTCCCGCAGGATAAAGCGGGAAATCCGACGCGAGCCTCGCTCTTGGCCGTATTTGTATATCAAATCTGCAAGAAACTTCTCGTCTGCTTTATTAACAATATCGGCTGCCGTGGTCTTTAATCTTTTATCAATTCTCATATCAAGTGCCATAGCAGACTGAAAACTAAGACCTATCTCCGCATCGGTCAGTTGAGACGAGCAAACGCCCAAATCCGCTAATATAAAATCAACCTCGGATACTTCCTGGGCACGGACAAGCTCGCCGATTTCCGAAAAATTTCCGCATATAAACAAAACCTTGCATAAAAGGTCTTTTAATCTAAATTGGGCCCCTCGGATGGCTTTTTTATCAACATCCAGGGCGATGATAACTCCGTCGGGGCCCAGGGTTTTACCGAACAGAAAACTATGACCTCCTTGTCCTATGGTCGAATCGACCATTACCCCATCCTGGGGCAAGTTTATCTGCTCGATTAGCGTCCTTGCCAAAACCGGTATATGCTCTACGTTCGAGCCATTCACCTCCATGTATATATCATTTCACATTACAAAAATCAGCGACTATTAAAATATACCGACAAAACAGGCTATACTTCAGCTTACACCCACCGTATTCTTCTGAGCTTGAAGTTCCCTTACGTGGGGCGAAATACTAATTCCTCGGTAAATCTCGTCGATGTTCTTCAGACGTTCGAGTCTCTCAGCTAAGATTGTCAGAGAGGCAAATGTTCCTTCATCGACCTCTCTGTCTCCCGCAAGACTTTTCCCTACAATCTGACAATGATTCAAATCCGTTTCAATCATTTTGCCTCCAGTCTCGAAAATCATAGTTCTTCGTTCTGTTTTTGTAACACCACCTGCCGTGCCTGAGACATTTGCTGTTGATATTGTGACATATGGTCGGCCAGATATTGTTCCCAATGGTCGTTATTCCACAGTTCGATATGGTCTCGAACGCCTAATAATTTTATTTGTTCTTTCAGGCCCGCACGCTTTCGCAATCTTTCATTCAGAAGCAATCGGCCCTGGCCGTCAAGTTCCACCTTGCTCGCCAGCGCAAAGCTCATTCTCTCGAACGCTACTACCTCATCGGGAGCGGTCGTCCCGGGTGTCGCCGCTAAAACTATTTGTTCGAAATACTTTTCCGGATATAGACAAAGGATGCCGTTGGAGCCGAGGACCACATAGAAATTGCTGCCGTGTTCATCGACATCGATTTGATTCCGCAGCTTGTTGGATATGAGTACTCTCCCTTTCCCGTCGATTACGTGCTGATATTCACCTGTTAGTTTCAGCATGGCTCTTGTCCCATTCAGTATAACAACAATGGGAAAGTTTACCACTCCTTACCACAAAGTCAACAAATAAATCTATTTTTTTCAAAAATTCCCAAAATTTTCTTATAGGACGTGTTTAAGGAACAGCTAATCCCCGCAAACAAAAGTGCTTACGGAAACACGATGCCCTCCGGTGGCCGCGTATTTTTTTCACCCCCTGCCCGCTTTCTCACAATCGCCCGTGAATTTTACAACTCCGGCAAACAAGTTTCTCCACAATACGCGCTTCTTCGCCACAGAGCAACGACCATAAAAACTCAAACACTGAGCAATAACGTAAGGCAGAGTAAACTTGCTGAAGATAGGGATTATAAATCTCCCCGGTAAAGCGGTAATACCAAAAGCGGGCGATGGGGATCGAACCCACCTCGCCGGCTTGGAAGGCCGGTGCATTACCACTATGCTACGCCCGCAATAAGAGAAACTATCTATTTTTTTTCAAATCGGAGCAAACAATTATAAAAGTTAAATACAAAATTGCAAATAGTAATCAAAGTGGCAAATAATAGATTACTAATACCAATTTTACTTATTAATTGCCGATGTCGGTTTTGTCATTCCCGCGAAAGCGGGAATCCAGTTTCTCTTATTCGGTATTATGCGCAATTCTTTCGGCAATTTTTAACTTGGATTGGGATAAAAAGCAAATAATCCAATATCCGGCAAAATCCC
>CAYVIT010000010.1:1389-2893 GCA_964451425.1 uncultured Pirellulales bacterium | reverse complement strand
TTTTCGCTTCCGCAACTCTTGTTAATATTGTTTCTACATAACAATTCGAATTGGTGGGCACGGCCCATAAAAATGATTCCGCCATAGGCGGAACTTCGATATTGATAAATGCCCTAAAATCCCATAGAATTTAACACAAACTTGGGAAACTTCAACAGATAATTTAATACGAAGGATTGGAAATGATTATAGCAGACATGGCGGCGGAAGCGAAGGCGGCGTCGATTCAACTGGCAGCGGTCAAGACGGCTGTGAAAGATAAGGCTTTGGCCGAAATTGCCAACGCCCTAAAGCAAAAAAGCGGCGAAATCATCGCAGCCAACAAGAAAGACTTGGCAGAAGCTGAAAAGACCAACCTCGCAGCCCCCCTGCTCAAAAGGCTCAAGTTCGACGAATGTAAAATAGCCGACGTTTGCGCAGGCATCGAAAGCCTGATAAAACTCGACGACCCGGCGGGTAAGACACTTTCGGCGACGCAACTCGATGAGGGCCTGGAGCTTTACAAGGTAAGCTGTCCAATCGGGGTTATCGGCGTGGTATTCGAATCGAGGCCTGATGCGCTGGTGCAGATATCGACACTGTGCTTGAAGAGCGGCAACGCGGTACTGTTAAAAGGCGGAAGCGAAGCAGCCGGGACAAACAGGATGTTAGCTGAAGTGATTTGCAAAGCGAGCGAAAAAGCGGGAATACCCAAAGGATGGATTCAGTTACTTGAAACGCGCCAGGACGTAGCGGAGATGCTGGCGATGGATAAATATATCGATTTGCTCATCCCTCGCGGCTCGAACGAATTCGTGCGTTACATTATGGACAATACCAACATACCCGTCCTGGGCCACGCCGAAGGTATATGCCATGTATATATAGATGGTGACGCGGATTTGGAGATGGCGGTCAATATCGCGGTGGACTCGAAGTGCCAGTACGTTGCGGTCTGTAATGCGGCCGAGACGATGCTGCTCGATGCCAAAATTGCGGAGGCGTTTTTGCCGAAGGCCAAGACTGCGCTGGAGGAAAAAGGGGTCGAGCTTCGCGGCTGTGAAAAGACAGCGGCAATAATAGAAGTGAAACCGGCTAAAGAAGAAGACTGGTCGACGGAGTACTTAGATTACATTTTGTCGATAAAGGTCGTGGGCGGGCTGGATGAGGCCATCGAGCATATAAACCGGTACGGTTCAGGACATACGGACGCGATTGTCACGGCGGACATGGAAAAGGCCGAGAGGTTTATGGAGTTGGTCGACTCGGCGGACGTTTTCTGGAACTGCAGCACACGGTTCAGCGACGGGTACCGATACGGGCTCGGCGCCGAAGTGGGTATCAGCACGAACAAGATACACGCACGCGGGCCGGTCGGGCTGGAAGGGCTTGTCATTTATAAATGGAAGCTGGCGGGCAAGGGACATATCGTGGCCGACTACACCGGACCAAATGCAAAAAAGTTCACACATAAAAAAATATAACATCAGCGTGGAGTGTGAATCAATTGCGGAGAGGTGTTTGG
>CAYVIT010000010.1:0-1289 GCA_964451425.1 uncultured Pirellulales bacterium | reverse complement strand
CGCGTTGGTCGTCCTGGGCTTAATGAGCACTTGTGTATCAGTTCGGGCCGGTGAATCTGCCAATCCCTACATTGGACGCTGGGCGTTGACAATTCCCGGCGGAGGCGCAGGCTGGCTCGGTGTTGTGCAGGAAAACGGTTATCTGGACGGCAGCATCCTGTGGGGCGGGGGAAGTGTGGTCCCTGTGGCCAGTGTCTATGTTGATGGTCAAAACCTTGTCGTAACGCGCGCTCACAGGATCGAACGCAAAGACAATAAGGACAAAGTTGTTCGGGTGCAAACGTTCACGGAAACGATTATCGCAAGGACCTCGGACGACACCCTGAGTTTGACACAAATCCGGCCTAACTTCGACGGAAAAGGCGCAAGCCGAAATGAATTTACCGGCAAACGCATTCCCCCCCTGCCGCCGAAACCCGACCTTTCGAGGCTCGAATACGGCAAACCGATCGTACTGTTCAATGGTAAGAATCTGGATGGGTGGAAGCTGACCAATCCCGGCCAGACCAACGGCTGGTCTGTGGAAGACGGAATTCTTGTCAATAAGCCGGTACAGCAGGAGGGCAAACCTCATATTTCTTATGGCAATCTTAGGACGACAGATGAGTTCGAGGATTTTAACCTGAAACTGGAAGTGAATGTCCCCAGGGGAGGCAACAGCGGTATTTATCTGCGGGGCATCTATGAGGTACAGGTCAGCGATTCGTACGGCAAGAATCTCGATGCACATAATATGGGCGGAATTTACAGCCGAATTACTCCGACTGTAAATGCCGAGAAGCCGGCCGGTCAATGGCAGACGATGAATATTACACTGCTGGACAGGCACGTGACAGTGAAGCTGAACGGCAAGACCATTATCGACAACCAGCCGCTCTTAGGTTGCACCGGCGGAGCGCTATGGGCAGATGAATTTAGGCCGGGGCCTATTTATCTGCAAGGTGACCACTCGGCAGTCACTTATCGAAATATCGTGCTGATACCCATCATCAAGGGCCAGGTTAGCCGGGAACCAATTATCTTTGAGGACCGCTTCGAAGGCAAGCTCGCCCAAGGCTGGACCTGGCTGCGGGAAAATCCGAAAACATGGCGCATCAGGGATGGGGGACTGGAGATTCGCGTTCAGCCGGGTGTGGCACATAATGTAAAGAACGCTCTGGTTCGTGAAGCCCCGGACCGCAGCAAAGGCAAGTTTGGCTTTGATGTGACGGTGACAAATAATACCGTGCCGACGCAGAAGTATGAGCAGGCCGGCATAACATGGTACAATAACGGCCAACCGGTATTTA
>CAYVIT010000009.1:28120-45761 GCA_964451425.1 uncultured Pirellulales bacterium | reverse complement strand
GGATTCGAACCCCCGTCCCGAGATGTTTCAAGACAAGCTTCTACATGCTTAGTCGCTTTATTTTTATTTCGCCTTACCAAAAGCCAAACGACAGGCTCTTGGTTCAGCTATTTTGGTAAGTTCTCACCTTACCGGCCCAAACAACCGGCTCGGCCAGCCTGCTTTTTGACGCCCTTGCCAAACTCACAGGCAAAGTCGGACAGGACGAGCCGCTAAATTAAGCAGCCATTTGCAACTGGTAGTTGCCAATTAAAAGTTTTGCCGGATGATTAGCCAGGCCAACCGGCGTCCTGGGCATGCGACTTGACTATCCTCCATCCGGTCGAAGCCATTCGCCCCCGTATTAACTTTTCAAAAATCAAGCTCTATGAACAAAAACACTACGCCTTAGCCGAATAATGTAAACTTTATTTTTTGGAGACAGTTTTATTTGTTACTTTTTTCTTTCCTACCTTTCGCTTGATGGTTTTTTCTTTTGGCGGTTCCACGATTCTAAAGACTGGAATTGACAACGAAGGTAATCCCATTCGAGTAACAGTATTTTGTACAAATTCCCGCCAATATGGCCAAGCATTATAAATCCCATTTAAATTCGCAAATTGCTTAAATCCCTTTTGACTTAAGCCTTCGAAGTTTTCTATTTTGTAAGCTAAAAGAAAAGAAGCATCAATGAGAATAACTGGTTTTTGAGTTTTGCTTTCAGTGAAAGCTTCAAAGTGGAATTTCGTAGTTACAATAACGTAGCCATTTCTTTTGTCAACTTGCACTTCAGTTGAATAGTCGATCTTGTACGACTTTTTACCCAATGTGGCTTCTGGAGTTTGATCACATTTGCAGCTTATTAACCTTACATCCTTTAACTGTACTCGATCAGAAACCAACAGACCAGCAGTAACCTTGTTTCCCCCTTTTAAAGCCTTGGTTTTTCTCTTTTTTTTCGCCATGATTTAAGCTGCCTGAGATAAATCTTTTTTTGTCTCTTCATTAATCTCTCGATATTCACATTGTTGTATTACGATATCTACAGCCGGTGCCCATTGATTTAAGGTAGTGCTCTCGAGTATGTTATTGATATCAAGTGGAACAGCGGACACCGCAAGCTTTGAATCAAGTGCATACAGAAGGTCAGCTACGGTTGTGAGGCGCATATTTTGGTCACCACTCAAGAGTTGCGTGATATTACTTTTACTAACGCCTGCAAGTCTTGATAGATCTGCTTTATTAACTCCTTTCTCTTCCATGGCCTGGCTGATGGCCTCTGTAACTTCAAATATTAAATCCTCACGAAAGTAAAGTTTTCTGCCTTCTTCATCAGACATCAGTTTTTGTATGAAGGTCTCGTCCATAATGGATACCTCACTTTTTCTTATTATTTAATAACGAATTATGTTCATTCATTATGTCTTCGGCACGTCTAATCTGTCTTGGGGGCGTGTCTCCAGTTTCTTTATTGAAGCCGTGTGTAAGTAACCAAGTTCTCCCCAACTGAAAACATAAAACGCGAACTTTGGGATAGATCTTGAACTCGTATATTTTCCCACTTTTTCCGCCAAGCTTCCTGAATCTTTCGATATTGTGACTTATTCCATTTGCGATATAACGAAAAGACTTCGCCAGTTTTGCTTGGTCTGATTTTTCCAAATTTTCAATGAAATCTTTCGCAGGTCTTTTGCCATTCTTCCGACGAGCATAAGCTACAATAGCGCACGGCCCCTTGACTAACAGATCGTCTCTAAAGTCTATTACGTCTTTATTCGTCATTTGTTTAGCAGCAGTTTAATTATAACTTAACTTTTTGCCTAAGTCAATGTCAATCTGTAAAAATGAAAAAAATCATTCCAAATTCCTAAATTACTGCGAAATTCAGCAAAAAGGCATATATATAGCACTTGAAATAGGTAAACCTACTATATACAGGCATTTTTAGGCTTACAAATTCCAGCATAATTTTAAACAAATATATGAGATTCCGCATCATCTGAAGCTATGTTCAGTAGAATCCAGTTGTCTATACTTTACTTACGGATAATCCCTGGAAACAAAACTATATGCATTATTATATCGCTTACCAAGCCGGATGGAAAGAAAAGTTTGAACCATTGCGCTATTGCTTTCTGCCGTATACTGATTATAATATGTCCGTTCTTTGTATAGCGCCAGCAAAAAAAGTTTTTGCTTAGCTGCCCAGACCAAGCAGCTTGCGGATGTTTTTATAATCGAGAAATATACCTAATGGACCTATCTGTAGTTATACCGGCTCTTGACGAAAGCAAAAAAATTGGTCGGGATGTCAAAGAATCAGCGGCATTTTTAGAGAGCAATCGTCTGGCGGGAGAAATTATAGTCGTCGATGACGGCAGCAAAGACAACACCGCCGAAATCGCAAAAAACGTCAATATCCCTTCAACAATAAAACGACAAGTCATTCGCTACGAGCATCACCGAGGTAAAGGATACGCTATTCGAACGGGTATAAAACAAACAAGCGGCGAATACGTGATGTTTGCCGACAGCGGAAGCTGTGTACCCTATGAAGACATTTTACGCGGGCTTCAATTAGTGAAAAGCGGGGCCTGTGATATAGCACACGGTTCAAGAAAAATGAGGGGATGCCATATTGAGAAGACCCAAAGCCTGTATCGCCGAATCTGTTCCAAAATGTTCCACCGGTTTGTGATTCACTATATGAAAGTCCCCGCCGAATACACTGATACGCAATGCGGATTCAAAATTTACAAGGGCGATGTCGCCCGGCACCTGTACGGGGAATGTATTACCGACGGATTTATTTTCGATGTGGAAATCATATTGCGTGCCCAAAAAGAGGGCTATCACATAAAAGAATTTCCCATTGACTGGTCCTGTGACCGTGACAGCCGTTTATCACCGACACGAAGCTCCTGGCGGGTCCTTTCAGAACTAATCACTATCAGACGGGCTTTGGATAAGGAACTCCAAACACAATAAGGAGCATTTGGGAATCCCTAAAAAAAGAAACTTTTCCCTGACATTGGCAAATAAGGAACGGGTGTGTTTATCCGAGCAGAGCGTTGCAACCCGGCCGTTTTTTTATCATTAACAAATCAGGAGTAAACTATGATAAGACTAATATTGGGTGTTGTTATTTTAGTGAGCTTCTGTGTACCATCTTTTGCTGTGGAATTATACGTGGCCCCAGACGGCCACGATACCAATCCCGGCACAAAAGGCCGACCTTTCGCTACACCCACTCACGCCCGCGACGCAGTACGTCATATAAAGAAGACCTCGAAAGGCCCCATCACGGTCTACCTTCGGGGCGGCAGCTATTATCTAAATGAGCCGCTGGTATTTACCGCCGAAGACTCGGGCAGCAAGCAGGCTCCCGTGATTTACAGGGCTGCTGATGGGAAAAAAGTTGTTCTTAGTGGCGGACAGAGACTGGAGCTGAACTGGAAACCGTATCGGGACGGTATAATGAAGGCCCAAACACCAGTTGGTCTCCAGATAGACCAGCTTTTTGTTAATGGCATACGCCAACACATGGCCCGCTATCCAAACTACGATCCGAAGGTCCTGGTTTATCACGGCTATTCCCGGGATGCTTTCAGCAAGGAAAGGTCCTCGGGCTGGTCTGACCCTGCCGGCGGGTTCATCCATGCAATGCACCGCCATCGCTGGGGCGGTTACCACTACCGCATCACCGGGAAAAAAGCGGACAATACGATAACCTACGAAGGCGGCTGGCAGAACAACCGCAAGATGGGCATGCACAGAGAGCACCGGTTTGTTGAAAATATCTTCGAGGAACTGGACGCTCCGGGGGAATGGTTCCACGATGCAAAGACTTCAACGCTTTACTACTATCCTCCAAAGGATACTGACCTGGAAAATGCCACAATCGAAATCGTGCGATTGCGTCACCTGGTCGAATTCCAGGGTTCGCAGGAAAAGCCGGTTCGCTTTATCAGGCTTGCGGCTCTTACGTTCCGTCATACTGCACGTACTTTTATGGACACCAAAGAGCCGCTGCTGCGAAGTGACTGGACAATCTATCGCGGTGGAGCGGTTCTTTTCAACGGCGCAGAAGACTGCGCCATTGAAGACTCTACATTTGACCAGGTTGGCGGAAATGGCGTCTTTGTGAATAATTATAACCGGCGCATTGCCGTACAGGGCTGCCATATTTTCGGCGCAGGAGCAAGCGGTGTAGCCTTAGTTGGTGACCCTGGTGCAGTCCGCAATCCGCTCTTCGAATACGGGCAGCGCCAAAGCTATGCCGACATCGATAAGACTCCCGGACCAAAGACCGAAAACTACCCGGAAGATTGTGTTGTTGAAGATTGCCTAATCCATCGAATCGGTGTGGTTGAAAAACAAGCCACAGGTGTTCAGGTTTCCATGTCGCGGGGCATTACTATCCGGCATTGTTCAATCTACGATGTCGGCCGGGCCGGGATTAATATCAGTGAAGGTACTTTTGGCGGCCACCTTATCGAGTATTGCGATGTATTTGACACAGTTCTTGAAACGGGAGACCATGGCAGCTTTAATTCGTGGGGGCGTGACCGCTTCTGGGGATTGAAAGATGCGCCTGCGGACCAATTACCACAATTGGCATTGCTTGACGCAGAAAAAACGATTATACGCAACAGCCGCTGGCGGTGTGACCACGGCTGGGATATTGACCTCGATGACGGTTCAAGTAATTACGAGATATATAATAATCTGCTCTTAAAAGGCGGCCTGAAGTTTCGTGAAGGATTCCACCGCAAGGCCTACAACAATATCATCATTAATAACAGTTTCCATCCGCATGTCTGGTATGACAACAGCCAGGATGTCTTCACACGTAATATCGTGATGGGTCCCTACCGGCCGGCAGGCGGCATGACAAAGGGAAAGTGGGGCAAAGAAGTCGACCACAACCTCTTTACAACCAATGATGCAGACCGCAGACAATTCGCGGCTCACGGCTGCGATGAGAACTCAATCGTAGGCAATCCGATGTTTATTGACCCGACAAACGGAGATTTCAGAGTCGAAGAAAACTCTCCTGCCATAAAGCTGGGCTTTAAGAATTTCCCGATGAATAACTTTGGTGTTCAAAGAGCCGAGCTTAAAGCCATTGCCAGAACACCTAAAATCACACCACCCAGATTTCTGCCGGATTTATCCGCTTCAAAGCAGCCGCATAAACGAGTTGTCATTAGACTTACTGCGGGTAATTGAAGAACAAAAAGAACAACTGAGTTTGCCACAGTGCCGAAAAGTTCTGATTTTCAGCGTAAGTCTGATTTCTTCCATTTTCCGAAATGTAAAATCTTTTCTTTTTGCTTCTTTTTAGTCTCCTCGTGCAGTATGAGCATAGCCAGCACGTCCTTATAACGTGAGCAGTACTGCCTGACCTCATCGACGGACATAACCATAAATGCGGTTGACAGGGCGTCTGCTGTTGCGGCGTCACAAGCACAGGCCCAGGCAGCGGAACTACCCTCCACCGGATAAGCAATACGGGGTTCGATGATGTGCCGGCCCTTCTGCAGACCTGAGCCGCTGAGTGCCTGGTTGTGTAAACAAAGTCGGGCCAATGTCTGCCTGCGATTACGCGGATTGCTTAATGTCACGGGCCAGCCTTGTTTTCCTCGTGGTGAGCCTATGCCCAGAGCCGTACTGTATCCCCCATGAATCAGAGCCACATCAATACTCCAGTCGCCCAGCAGCTCGGCCATCTTGTCAATTGCGTATCCCTTGCCGATGCCGCCCAAGTCAACCTGCACATCGCCTTTTAGCAACTTCACCGAGAATTGGGATTCGTCCAATTTTAGAAGATTTATTCCCGTTCGCTGACGGGCAAGATTCAATTCCTCTTTAGAAGGAACGCGCAATGTTTTGTCCGGATTTAGCCAGCAGCTCATCAGAGACCCAACTGTTATATCAAAAGCACCGTTGGTTTCGGTATGAATTCGGCGGCTTAACTGAAGGCATTCAAACGTGTCCAGGCCAATCCGCAGAGATTGACCGGCATCAAGGTTGTTAATTCGTGAGATGTCGCTGTTTTCAATGTATCGGCTCAGTTCCTGCTCAAGCTGGTCAAGCCTATCGAAAGCGGCCTGGGCCGCCTGCTGGGCGTAATGGCCGTCTTCGTGCAGGATGAAGACCTCGAAGGTCGTCGCCATGGCCTCATGGGAAAAACGCCGGATGCCGGTGATTGAAGCCCAATCGCTCTTGACAAAGTGAGTTTCTCCCTGCGGCTGAGTCATTTTTCACTCCGGCTTTGCGAAGATTCCTTTTCCGACTGATATTGGTCGTAACTGTCCGACAAATCTTTCGTCACATAACCACGCAACTCTACCTGCGGACGCAGTTCTATATACGTATCGAAAAGAGGTATATATAAGTTCTTCTGGCCGGGGGGCGGCAGATAAAAATACTCCGTTAGTTTCGGCTCCATACTCGCGGAGGCAATAATAACAGGAGCGGGCATTATGTTCTTATCAATATCGCTCCACCACCACACTTTATCAAAGCGACGGAAATACCACGGCAAAGGCCAGTAGTCACCGCCCGGGCAGATAACCTGAACGGGCATTGACAAGCCATCCGGATGCACCTTAGCCAACTCTTCAACCCGCTTAGTTATGGTAAATACATCCGTCGTCGGATGAGCATAGACGTAAGGATTTCGACTGTCCGCATAATATTTGTAATTGGCAAGATAGGCCTGAAAACAAAGATGAACGGAAGCAGCGAGTAATAATAATGCAATGATTAACCGTGGTAAAACAGTTGGTACCGCCTTAATAATCCCCACGGCCCCGACGGCAGCAAGTAAAATCATTCCATGCAGGAATCCCAGCAGACACCACGGAGTTTTATACGGTACCACAGAATACACTACCGTCATTAGTAATGTGTAAAAGGCAATAAATCGAAGCAGGTGAAAATTAACACCGGCTAAGCCCTTTCCTCTGATTGCGATTATGAAGCCAACCGCAGCCAGGATAACAATCAACGCTTCACTCCAGACGGGCCCCGAACCATATTTGAAATAGAGAAGCATCTTCAGGTAAAAATGCCAGGGATGAATATGCAATTGGTTTTGACCGGCCCGATTCAAATAAGTTGTATAAGTTCGAAAGGAATCCAAAACACCGATGGGATTGGAGAAAAATGATGAGTAAAACAGGGCTGAAACTACTAAAGCAGCTACAAGACCCGCAATAAGATGGGAGGGTTTCACGGCTTTTACGGTATTTAAGACAGAACCATTTTGTCGGCCCCGCACCAACAGCGTAAGCAAAAGAGCCAGCAGCATTGAACCAAAGGCAATGATACATGTTTCTTTGGTCGCATGCATCAAACCCAAAAACACGCCGGCCAGTAAAATCCACCCAATATTCCTATTTTTGGTATACCTGTAGCCGGAGACAATCACTCCAAAGGTGAAACAAACAAGCAGCACTTCCTGAATATAGTACCGGCTGTAATAAACCATAGCCGGCGAGACAGCGGTCAATACGGCGGCACAAACTGAACCAGCCCTACCCAGGCCATCAACCATCAGCAAAAGCAGCAGCACTATTAACACGCCGAAGAAAACGGGCACAATGCGCAACGTGGTTTCGCTTAGGTCTGCGAATTTTTGAGCGCGGGCGGCCCAGGCGGTAACCAGGGTAAGGTAATTAAGTGCGGGGCCGTGATATTCATAGGGGTCATAGTCATAGAAACCATCCTCCAGAAGCTCTCCAAATTTGAAGGCATGGACGGCCTCGTCACCATGCAAGGGACGCTGCTTTAACCGCGGCAGGCGCAAAACAGCAGCACCAATTGTCGCGGCCAAAATCAGGACGACACTTATTTTTGACCATTTCATCCTGGCAGCTTGCCGAAAACTTCCACTTCGATATAGTGATTTAAGTCGTTGCTGTTATTGCCCTGGCTGTAGAGGCGGACATAGCGGGCCTTGACACCCTTGGCGTCTATCAGTTTGCCTTCAGAAGTTTCGGTGTAGTGTTTATCTTTGCCGACTCCCTGACCAACGGAGTTGTCAATATCGTTGTTGAACAGGGTGGTGACATTCGAAATAAAATCGGGGTCAGAGGCAACCTGGACTACCACATCAAAATAGACGACGGCCTGCTTATGGTAGTGCCAGACTACAACGGCGTATATCTCGTATTCGTCTTCAAGGTCGACAGTAATGCTTTGCTTAAAAGGACCTAACTCGACATAACTGCCGTCAGCCGCTTCCTTGTCACCATCGGTTATCATTTCTATCTCGCCAATAATCGGCTCTTCGTCGGTGCTGCTCACCGGTTTTTCAAAGGCCACATTCTTCACACCGGCCGGGGCGTAGAAATCAGGCCTGGGCTTGCCCAGCAGCTTCTCAAGATTCGGCACCTTGGTATCCTGCGGCGTGCCAACAAACATCGGTTTCGGAAGCTCGAGAGGTATTGGCACCAACCCGGATTTGTTTGCATCCTTGTTGACAGGCTCCGGCGCTTTTTCAGTTTCCTCCTTTGGTGGTGGAGTTACTTTCGGCACATCGGGCTTCTCTGAAACAACAGGAGTATTCGGGCTGTGTTGTTTTTGCACTTCGGGCGGTGTCTCTTCTTCCTCGGACTGTTTGCACGATACAGCGACCAATAAACCCATCACTACCAAAACACTGATAGAAACCTTCACAACTGAATTAAGACCTTTTCTCATCATTTCTTTTTAACCTCTAAATTCTAAATTAAAAACAACACATTTTTCTCAGCAAACTACTGTTTGCACGACTTAATTAGAGCCGGTATTCTATATTAAACGGGCGAAGCTGTCAAGTCAGGTAACGCAGTTATTTTTCTTTTCACTGACAATCGTTTTTGGTTAAGAACGTCAAAAAACGTCGATTCGGAGACAAATCGACAAATTAACAACATCCCCGGCATTTGTCACGATTAGGCCAAATAAAGCAGGGATCCGCCAACACCGAATCCCTGCCTTAATTTCATATTTAGTTTCTTACGTTTTCTACAAACTTGATCTCTCAGCCGCTCTATTCCGTACTTGGGATTTCGGCTGGAGTAGCGGCCATCGCGAGCACTTTTGACTCAAGCCCTGCCTTGGCAAGCACAAAATACAGCACTGCACCAACAATGAATGCCACCAATGGCGCTGCAGGAATATTGACATTGCCAACCAAAGGCAGTATCCCAACTACAAAGCCGGCCGCCCAGGATATCCACCCGGCAAGGTTCCAGCCCGCACGAGGACCAGCCCACTTCTTGCCAGCCATGAGATAGTCGACCATCATCGCACCACAAACCGGACCAAACGAAGCACCGATCACCGTAAAGACATCACCGGCTTTGCCTGCCCAACCAGTTACCGCCAGAATGATGCTAACAGCAGCACCAACACTTACCGATATGAAGGGATTGACCTTCGGCAAAGTCGTCTTGAAACTATTGGCCGCAATGAACGAGGAGAAACATGCCGGAGGAAAAGCTGCAACAGCAAGCAAAAGTGCCATTGTTTTACCGGCACCGGGAGAACCCATAAGATCTCCCATAAAACCGGCATCTGCCGGGTTCATGGCATACTTTCCGGTGGCACCGAAATACCCCGCAGCAATAAGGATAGCAGCCCCGGCAGCCACGACCGTGGCCAGAGCAATCCCGAACAAGCCACCCATCTGAACGTCCTTCTCATCTTTGTTGTTCATCCCGAAATCAACACCGGCCGCTCCCGCCGTGGCGAAAAAACCAACTACAAACGATATGCTCAACGCCATCACACCAAAGAAGCTTAAACCACCTGCACCGCCACTGTCTACGGCACCCGCTGTAACCATAGCATCCGCATTGAAATCACTTATACCACCCAGGGTCTTGCCCAACATAATGATAAGGATAACTAAAGGAATCAGGGGCAGGAATGTGGCAACTTTGGCAACGTACTGAATGCCTTTAAGCCCTACGAATGCCGCAATGGCGACCCAAACTATCGCAATAATCTTCTGGGCTACAACACTGCCGCCGAAAAGAGGCGATAAGGCCTGAGAGGCAAAATAAGCATTGACCCCAAGCCAGCCAAACTGCAAAACACCCATAAGAAAACCAGGCATTAAGAACCCGCCTTGCGCACCATACGTCGAGGTTCCAACAACATACAGCGGCAAACCCGTCTTCATGCCGAGCAGACCGGGAACCAGATAGAACAGAAAGTGACACAAAAGCGCTGCTACAATTAGGCCGAGAAGCGCCACGCCAATGCCCTGACCCAGCACTCCGCCAGCCGCGCCAGCACCGCCGCCACTCGGCGCCTGGCTCCAGAACACAAACCAAAGGAAAATACCCGCATACGTTGGTGCCGTGTTCTTGTACCAGGGAGCTCTGTTTCCGGCCGGATTCGGTTTGGCCATACTCACATAATCTGGCAGCATTCCATTACTCATAATCCGTTCTCCTAACTAAATACTGTAAATTATCTATGCCCGGCACCTTGCCGGATTTCCATCCAGTATAACACTGCCGCTAAAAATGTCGATTTAATAAAAAATTAGTCCGCCTGAGGAATTTCAATTCTCTTGCCGCCGTTCATCGCTGATTCGTGGGCGCAAATCCCGGCCATTGTCCAGTTAGCGGCAGTCTTTGCATCGGCTGCAGACTCCCGGCCCTCAATAATCGCACGAAGGAACTCGTTAGCCAGATGGGGATGAGAGCCGCCGTGCCCTGCTCCCTGAATAAACGAAGTATGTTCGTGCTCTTCGTCATAGACACCATGGCCTGTGAACGGAGCTATCTCCTTTGGCAGCAGGTGGCCGTAATCCGGGACCTCTATTCTCCTGGCATCTTCATAGCCGGAGTAAATTATCGGGCCCTCGCCGGCAATCTGCTCCCATTCAAATGAAAGCTTCGTGCCATACACATCGAAACTCTCTCTATACTGTCGAATCGTATCAAATAGCGACCTCGTTACTTCGCAGGCAAGTTCGGAGTCGGCCAGTTTCATAACAGCAGTTTCAATTGCAAAAGGCGAATTGTAGAGCTTGATATAATCTTCGCTGATTCGGCCTGAACCAAAACAGACAAGCGACTCTACCTGCTTTTTCGCAAGGCAAAGCAGAGGGCTGACGGCGTGGGTCGCATAGTGCATGGGCGGGAAACCGTACCAGTAATCCGGCCAACCCGGCAGGCCCATGTTCTGCTGATGCGAACCCCTTAAAAACTGAATCTTGCCTAACTTGCCTGTTTCAACCAGCTCCTGCGCGTAGAGAAATTCCCGTGTGTATACAGCGGTCTCCATCATCATATACACTTTGCCGCTCTTTCTCCTTGCCTTTGCAATTTCGAGGCACTCTTCTTTGGTGGTGGCCATCGGAACCGTACAGGCAGTATGCTTGCCTGCATTTAATGAGGCCAGTGACATTCGGCCATGTTCGGCTATTGGCGTAACAACGTGGATGGCGTCCAGCTCATCTATACCCAAAAGGTCTTCAAATTTTGTGAACCGTCTTTCAATCCCAAATTGCTCACCTATCTCATTGAGGTGGTCTTCGTTTCTCTGGCAAATTGCGTAACATTCGGCATCAGGGTGTCTTTGGTAGAGAGGGATAAATTCTGCTCCAAAACCCAGCCCGACTACAGCGACTTTTACCTTTTCCATAGCGTTTCTCCTTTCCGGCCTATACCGGTTCCCATCTTGTAAATAATCCCCCTATTCAGTTCACAAAAAGGGGAGAGAGCAACTCACTTCGGTATTATTTGTTCATTTGAGCTCGGATTATCAAGTAGGTATGCACAATCACAGCCAGGGCCAGAAACAACGCACTGTAACGATGAGTATCTAAAAGCAATTCCTGCCAATGGGTTCCGAAAAACGGAAACATGCTCGAAATAATCGAAAGGATTAACAGCAAAGCTATTACCACAATCAACCAAAAGGTTATCTTCTGCCCCAGACCAGAGTTTTCGCAAGCCGTCTTTTCACCGACTGTTTTGGCGCCAATAACCCGCCGAATCAAACGCTGCAGCCAAGGCCAATCGCTGCCGGTGAAACGACAATGCGACGCCCACATAACAGCTAAAACTGCCAGGCAGATAGCGAAAATCGGCGCGAAAGTGGCATGCAGCATCAGCCAATAACCGGAAATAGTCTCATTCAAACAAAGACGCGGACCAAAGCCGGTAACTGCCAATACCACAAAGCAAAGTAATGCCAGCAGATAAACCAGCTTCCTGAGAACGCCCACCAGGCTCAGCCTCTGTTCCACGAAAAGCATTGTAAAAAGATGAATAAGCCTTCTCAAAATCTGCCCGGGCCTCCACCCACATCCCTTGCAAGGCGAAGCTATACAGCATGCTGCAATACCCGCAAAGCAAACTAAAAAGGCGATTATCGAAAGCGTACGAAACATACCTCTTATCCCTCGTTTTTATCAAGCATCAAGACTAATCTCCCTCAACCAGCGTCTTTACAACGCAGGCCAAGGCTTTAAGCCCATATAACAACAAAACCACACCAATAAGTCCACATGAACCAAGAGCAACAACCTTCAACCAGGGACGAAATACGAATGAAAACGCAAATGCCCAGGCGTAGAAAGGGGCAATTCCCTGGAATTCAACCATTTTTTTAGCCGCAACTTGCTCGGCGGCAAGAGGAGAGTCAATTTCAACCTCACCGAAGAAAAAAGGCCCATCGGTCGAATGGCAATCCTCACAGCGTCGAACGCCTAACGATTGAGCAGCGGGCCTGACATTGTGAGCGATGGGCCAAAGATATGGCTGCGCAGCCGGGTGCTCCTGAGGCCCACGAAGCTGACCCGACTCATCAAGACCGTAGAGTTTGCCGCCGCAGATATAAACAGGTTCACCTTCAACTGTTTTCTTTAAAGATTGCAGGGCCTTTGTAATGTGCTCCTCAGTCAAAGTTGGCCAATCACCGAAGCTTCGAGGTTTGGCTCGAGCGAGGTTTCGACCCACAGCCCGCTTGGCGAGGTTAAGGTCTATCGGCGTTACCTTTTGTTCCTTCAAGGTTGCCCAAAAGGCAGGCCAGATGAGCTTATGTGGAGCAATCCTGTCGTCGGCCTGCTGAGCAAAAACAGGATACATAATATGCGGAAGCGCATCCGCTGATTCATTGGAGTTATGTGTGCCCAGGGCATGTGCCCGTGATGTCTTGCCGCGATAAGTCATTTGCTCAGGCCAGGGACCCGAATGGCAGGCCGTGCAGGTGAGTTTCTCAAAGTGCACCGGCGGAATGCCGGGGTGCTGCGGTACAGGGGCACCCAATCGCCCTTCTGTGTGGCAGCCTTCACAAGTCGCAGAAGCTGCTAAAGGATTTTTCGATGCCAAATCTTCGCCTTCATATCCGCGGGTAATGTTATGGTCGAGGCCGTTGCGGTGGCAATCAACGCATGTCAAGCCCGCAGCTAAGTGCACGTCCTCGTCTGCTGTCCACTTTTCTGAGCCGCTCTTTCCCACATCCAGGTTGGAATGGCAGAAATAGCACCGTTCGTTGGGCGCCTTTCGGACGATGTCAAAGAGGACTTTTTTCTCGTGGTCGAATGTATTTTCGCGATACGTAGTGGCTATCGCATCGTCCATTAAGGGGTCATAGGTATCCGGCTGGGTAACAGCGGCACCTTTAACGGAAGCAAATTCACAGGCCGCAGCCGCTGCCCAGCGAAAATTTTGCCGGGCCACCTGGCCGGCATATTCAGCCTGATCCTGGCCCGGGGCAGCACTGTGACAGCTCATGCAGTTGATTTCAAGCTTACCCGATACATCCTGGCGGACCAAATCGTCCGGGTCATCGCTATCAAGCTCACCTACTCCGCCGCCAGGCATGTGCCTGCCGAATAGATGAGTAAACTTAAAAGACGATATGCCAAGTTTGGCAGGATGGAAAACTCCAGGCCAGGGACGATAAGAGAGAGGAATCTGCGTACAGGTGCCGGAGTCAACAAAAATCCAGGGTTGGCCCTTGCGCCCCGGAACAGCGTTTACATCGACGGCATTAAAATGCCAGCCTCTGCTGATTATCTCATAGCTGTGACAGTCGCTGCAGGTCTGGCGCATCGAAAACGGCAGAACAGGCTCAACGCCAGGCGAAATCTTGTCACCTTCCCCATCAAGCAATCCAATAAGATGAACGGGAACAGCCAGGCTGCCGTCACTCACATCGCCTATCTTTTTCTGGTCCGTACCGGCAACAGCCGACAAGGCCAAAACCAACCAGCAAAAAACCCCTGTTATTATCAATCCTTTTCTCAACGTACGGTCAATCCTTTTCTTAACGCTCATATCTCATATTTCATCGCTCGAAAAAAAGTCGCCGGATATACCCTAAGCCTTAAATTCCTCCGGCTTAAAGTCCAGCTTACGGGCGGTTTCCACCGCTTCATTGACCTTCAGCACGGTGACAGCCGTTTCGTATCCGATTTCCGCGGGGCAATTGAGTTTGGCTTTGCCGCGAACAGCATCGAAGAAATTCTCGAGGTGCGGCTGATGGTACGGCTTATCCATTGTTACCGGGATTTTATACTCCGCAACCGGCACGGTCTCGCGTATATCCACAACTGCACCGGTTTCGGCCTTTTCTTCCTTCTTGGGCGGCTCGTTCACATAATCCATCTTGACCCACTTGTCCCAATCAGGCGCTCCGGGTTCACGGTAGACACTGCCTCTCGATGCGGATTCCGATATACAAAGGCTGCCCTCATCACCCATAAAGCTTTCAAAATATCCCTGGCTGCTGTTTGTGGTTATCGTCTGGTAAAAAGCCCTGACAATACCCTCTTTAGTTTCATACTCATAAATGGCCATTACAGAGTCATACCATTCGTGTCCCTTCCAATAGTCGATACCCCCGCCGGCCATGACCGATTTCGGATTTGCTCCAAGGAACCAGCTATAGATATCAATCTGGTGCGAGCCGAGGTCAACAATTGGTCCTCCTCCCAGCCCTTTATACCACCGCCAGTTTCTGAACTGCTCCATGGACTTGAAGCCGTACTTTTCGAGCTCTGCCTGCTCCAAAGGATATTTTTTCGGCCAGCCCAGGTCTTCGCAGGCCGCCTTACTGCGGTTCCACTGTCCGCTTATCGTGGTAATTCGGCCCAGGATTTTCGCACTCTTAATCAGCTTATCGTAACAATGCAGGTAGCGGGGATTGCTCCGCCGCTGATGGCCAATTTGCAGCAGCTTGCCGGTCTCCTTTGCGGCTTCTACCATTCGCTTGGCCCCCTCGAGGGTATTCGACATCTCTTTTTCACAGTAGACATGCAGACCAGCCTTCAGACAGGCGACAGCCTGTTCGGCGTGCCAAAAGTCGGGTGTGGCAATTATCACCGCGTCGAGGTCCTTTTCCTTATCGAGCATCTCCTTGTAGTCAACATAAGTGTTGTGCTCATGACCGTATCTTTTCAGCAGCCGCGAAACTCGTCTTTGATTGTAAGCCGTCCAGATATCGCAGACCGCCTTAAAGCGAACGCCGGGTATATTTCGGATGGCATTCATCAAGATCTGGCCCTCTGCTCCGCAACCGAGCAATGCTATGTTAATATCATCGGCCTTTGCGGCACCATTTGACCGGCCTGCAATCATCGGCGATAATACCAAACCCGCCCCCACCGCAGCCGAGGAACGAAGAAAGCTGCGCCTGTCTATTTGTTTTTTTGTCTTCCGTTCATTCATTTCTGTTACATCAACTCCACAAAGTTAACAAAATACTCATTCCCGGCGCGCCGGGATACACCTATATTATTATCCCATCATTTTCGATGGCTGTCAAGTACGCGTCGAAGTTTTCTTCCCTGAGGCGAACTACGAAATCTACGCTCAATATGCCGTTACTTTAGCAGGGGTTTCACTATGATATTGCGATACGCAACCGGGCCGTGATTTCCCTGGAACATAAGCGGGCCCGTAGGCGCTTCCCTGCCGGCAACACCGCCGGGCGTCTGGCTTTTCATTTCAAGGTTTTCGTGCAGCACCTGGCCGTTCAGTTCCACCTCGATGAGTTTGGCGTTCCCAGTTTTTTTGCCGCTCGCATTGAATTTCGGAGCAATGAAATCAATCACGTACTTTTGCCATTCGCCGGGCCTCTTACAGGCATTGACCGGCGGCGGAGAGGCACCATAAACCGCGCCCATATCGCCGCTGCCCATTTCGTCCCTGCCCCAACTGTCCAGCACCTGTATTTCATATTCACCCATAACATAAATACCGGAATTGGAACCCTGTGGCACCATCACCTCCAGTTCGATACGGCAATCGCCGAACTTGGCCTTGGAGTAAATATCGAGACTGCTTCCGTGGTCACCGGCAAGGTTGACCATTTCATTACCGCCGTCTTTGGCCACCAGTAATTTAGGATTCTCGGATGATATCGCAGCGGTGCCGACTACCCATTTGCTTTTGCTCTTGTCACCCTTGACTTCCCAGTCGTTGAGGTCCTTGCCATTGAAAAGCACGGCGGCATTGCCGTATTTAGGTTTTAATTGCTTGATGCGAATATCCTTGAACTCAACGACCATCGGCGGCCCTGCGTGAATCTGCAGCGCCAAGTTCCCTTCCATGGCAGCACCGTTGCGGTCCTTCGGGTCCTTCGGGTTGGTTATCCTGTCGTTGTCGACAAGTTCCATTACCGGGTAGCCGTTGAGGTAATGCGTCAGGTGGTTGCCCCGGGCGATGATAGTGTATTCGTTCCAGTCCTTCATCTTGTAGTAGCCGGCCTTCTTGAGCTCTTCGACATCGGAGACCTTGCCGACAACGTTTTTCTTGCCGTCTTTATCTATCTCCATCATGTCACCGACATTGACCAGCCAGCCGCGACCGCCCTCGTGATAGAGAAAGCCGACCTTGCCGGGATTGTTCTCAACTTCAGCCTGGTAGCCGGTGATACGCCACTTGTCCATCTCTTTGCTGCGGTACTGGATGCCTGAGTTGCCGTTCTGGATGCGGAATTTAATCTTGAGAACGAAGTCCTTTAATTTGCCGCCGCGCCAGACAATAAACGTATTGCCCCGCGCCGGGTTTTCTTCTGTAGTTTCACCGCGGATAGCACCATCCTTGACCGACCAGAGGCGCGGGTCACCATCCCATCCGGTCAGGTCTTTGCCGTTGAATATCCACTGCCAGTCGGTCTGGCCCAGTTCGGCGGCAGTCCTCTCGAAAAAGGGGACACATTCGGCTATTTCGGGCATTGAGTTTAACCAGTTATGCTCGTACTCAATTGAGAAAACCCCTTTGAAGTTCTGACGGGCGAGTTCAGCTAACATAGCCTTGACATCGCATTTTCCTGTCCCCCATATCACATCGTGTCCCTGGTCGAGGTCCTTAAAATGCAGACTGATAATACGGCCTTTGAGCTTTTTCAACTGCTCGACCGGATTAAGACCCGACCGGAACCAGTGGCCGGTATCCGCACAGGCACCAATTCGTTTGCTGCGTCCTTTGCAGACTTTAAGCACGGTTTCGGAATTCCAGTAATGCGAAGGTTTCGGATGATTGTGAATGGCGACGTTAATCTTGTATTCGTCGCACAATTTGTCCAACAAACCAAACGCATCCTCCGGCGGCTCGGACACAATCGTCTCAATGCCCATATCACGGGCAAAGTTGAACACCTTTCGGCATTCGGCCTCATTGTTCGACAATCCGACCAC
>CAYVIT010000009.1:0-28020 GCA_964451425.1 uncultured Pirellulales bacterium | reverse complement strand
CAGCCACGAGCACAGCAACAATACATTTCATTTTGTTATTCATTTCTTTTCCTCCAGTAAAAAATTTTAATCAAATAGTTAGTGAAATCCTTATGATTGAATAATCAATTACAAGCTCCATCCCTTACGGTATTTTCGCCTAAGATAGGTGTTTGCTTCCGGCATATTAGTAACTTTCAATTTCGGCCCGTCCCAGGACAGCTTCTTACCGGCAAGGGCTGCAATGTTTCCAAGCAGAATAGTTTCGGTCAACGGCCCGGAGTAATCAAAGTTTGCCGAGGGCTTTGGACCGCCCTTGCATGCCCTGACCCATTCCTGGTAGTGGTTGATGTCCCTGGGCAGGAACGGTTCGGGCAGCTTGAAGCCTTTTACTTTAGATTCCGGTATCAACCGCGGATTGCCCATATGCGGGGCAAGAAGAGTGGCTTTGTCACCATAGTAAAGTCCGCCCTGGCCGGGCAAATTCCGCTCGGCCTCAAGCTCTTTCGGTCGGGGAGGATTGTTGGCACCATCGTACCAGGTAAGCGTAACAGGGGGCAAGTCGCCCCTTGCGCCAAACTCCCACCGCACGATTGTTTTCTGCGGATAAGTTTCCTTATTAAACTCGCCGGGATGCGCTTTCACACTCAAAGGATAATGCAAGTCAAGAGCCCAACAGACGGGGTCGATAATATGACAACCCATATCCCCTAACGTGCCCGTTCCGAAATCCCACCAGCGTCGCCAATTGCCGGGTAGGTAAGCCGGATGGTAAGGTCTCCACGGTGCCGGCCCAAGCCAAAGGTCCCAGTTTAACGTTTCAGGCACAGGCGGTGTATCTATCGGCCGGGTGCCGCCGCCCCAGTTCTTGTTGCTAAAGATATCCACCTTTCGAACTTTGCCTATCATCCCGGATTTTATAATCTCGACCACCAGCTTGACTGCATTCTCAGCGTGAATCTGGATGCCCATCTGCGTCATTACATTTTGCTTACGTGCCTGCTCGGTGAGCTGGCGGACCTCAAAAATATCATGCGCCAACGGCTTCTGGCAATACACGTGCTTTCCCATCTTGATAGCCATCATGGCCGCCATCGCATGGATATTATCCGGCGTCGATACAGTAACGGCATCGATATTGTTACCCTCCTTTTCCAACATTCTGCGGAAATCGCGGTATTTTTTCGCGGCGGGAAACTTTTCAAACGTAGCCGCTGCGTGCCTCCAATCCACATCACACAGCGCTACGATATTTTCCGTGCTGACCTGCCCTACGTCGGCAGCCCCCATACCGCCGATGCCGATGCAGGCGATATTCAGTTTTTCACTCGGTGGTGTGCGTCCGGTGCCGCCGAGAACATTTCGCGGCACAATCGTAAATACCGCCGCGGCTGCCGCTCCGCCTAAAAACTGACGACGGGATAAGCCCGACGTATTTGCGTAAATCTTTTCCTTTTTCACTGCTCAACTCCTTAATCCTTATCCGGCCCTTACCGGACGAAGATATTTATAAGCTCCAGCCCTCACGGTACTGGCGCCGCAGGAATTTATTGGCTTCGGGAACATTCGTAATCTTCAAATTCGGCCCATCCCACAACAGCTTCGTCCTGTTCATTTTCTCTCTGAGTTCCGGACGCAGAGCAACATTGCCTAATAAAACCGCTTCGGCCAATGGCCCGGCATGGTCCGGGAAATTCGAGCCGGCAGGTTTACCGCCCTTGCAGGCCTCAATCCACTCCTGGTGATGGCCGGGTGAGCGGGGCAAAACCTCTGGTGGTTTTCCGTATTCTTTCCTCCTGGCCTCGGGTATCAGTCTCTCACCCAACATCTTGCCCTTGTCACCGATAAACAATGCACCATTTGTGCCCATCTGCCGGCCATCTTCCAGCTCATCAGGTCGTGGAGGCCTCATCCCACCGTCATACCAGGTCAACTTAACCGGCGGCATATCACCACGAGCAGGGAACTGGTAATGTACAACCGAAGCCACGGGATATGTCTCATTATTGACCAGTGTCGAGATGGCTTCCACACTCGTCGGGGGCCCAAGCTTCAAGGCCTTAAAAACCGGGGACATGGCATGACAGCCGATATCACCGAGCGCTCCGGTTCCAAAATCCCACCAGCCCCGCCAATTATGCGGCACATAAGCTGGGTGGTAAGGCCGCTCCGGTGCCGGGCCAAGCCATAGGTCCCAGTCTAACGTCTCCGGCACAGGCGGTGTTTCCTTTGGCCGGTCTACTCCCTGGGGCCAATACACAGCATTAAGTCCATTTAGGGGCCTATCTGTCCAGACATGGACTTGGCGCACAGGACCAATCGCACCATCCAAAATATATTCACTTATCAGGCGCGGCCGTTCCTCTGCCTGGCCCTGGTTGCCCATTTGTGTTGCGACCTTATACTCACGGGCCGCTTCGGTAATTTTCCTCGCCTCGTATACCGAGTGTGTTAATGGTTTTTCACAATACACATGCTTGCTCCTCTTAATGGCAGCCATCGACGCCGGTGCGTGGACGTGGTCGGGCGTGGCCACCACCACCGCGTCGATGTTCTTGTCCTCCTTATCCAGCATCTTACGGAAGTCGCGGTATTTCCTGGCATTCGGGTAGCGTCTGAATGTACCTGCGGCGCGTCTCCAATCCACATCACACAGCGCGACAATATTTTGACTGCTGACGTTCCCAAGGTCACTAGCACCCTGCCCACCTACACCGATACCGGCTATATTGAGCTTTTCACTCGGCGGGATATTACCTGCGCCTCCGAGCACATGTCTCGGGACAATTGTAAATGCCGCTGTTGCGGCTGCGCTACCCAAAAAATCACGACGTGATATTTTCCTGTTTTTCACAACTGAACTCCTGTCTTTGCTTAATGCTTGCGGTTAGATTTATCCGGCTCCTCCTGAGCCGGGACACTTATAATGTCCATCCTTTGCGATATTCCCGGCGGATATAATTATTGGCCTCAGGCATGTTGGTAATCCTCATATTCGGGCCATCGTAATAAAGCTTAAGGCCCTTTTCATATAACTGCTGACTCATACGCACAGCAATATTACCCAACAGAACCACCTCGGCCATCGGACCTGAGGCCTCGAAATTGGAACCGGCCGGCTGGCCGCCCTTGCAGGCGCGTATCCACTCTTTATGATGCCCGGGTGACCTGGGTAGAGTTTTCGGAGGCTGCTTGTACTCTTTCAACTTCGCTTCAGGTATCAACCTGTGACCGAGCATTTTACCTTTGTCACCTACATAGAGGTTATCATCAGCTTCACCAAAGCGCCGTCCGTCTTCAAGCTCAGCAGGTCGGGGGGGCATGAGTCCACCGTCATACCAGGTCAGCTTCACGGGCGGCATGTCACCACGCGCCGGAAATTCATAACGAACAATAGACGCCAGAGGCGCAGTCTCAGAATTGACCCCGCTAGTGCAGGCCTCGACACTCGTTGGGTAACCCAGCTTTAAGGCCCTGAAAATAGAAACGAACTGATGGCAGCCAATATCGCCTAAGACGCCCGTTCCGAAGTCCCACCAGCCTCGCCAGGTAAAGGGCAAATAACAAGGATGATACGGCCTTTCCTGTGCCGTACCAAGCCAAAGGTCCCAGCTAAGACCTTCAGGCACAGGCGGTGTATCCTTGGGTCTGTCCATTCCCCGCGGTGAGATTGGCCTGTTACACCACGAGTGCACCTCACGTACGGGGCCGATTGCGCCATCCCAGATAAACTCACACACCAGCCGGGTCTCTTCGGATGCCTGCCCCTGGTTTCCCAACTGAGTGGCAACTTTGGCCTCTCTGGCTGCCTCGGTAACCTTACGGACCTCAAAAATATCGTGCGCCAGCGGCTTTTCGCAATACACATGCTTGCCCATCTTGATTGCCGTCATAGTGGCCACGGCGTGCGTGTGGTCCGGTGTGGCCACTACTACTGCATCGATATTCTTTTTTTCTTTATCCAGCATCTTGCGGAAATCACGGTATTGCCTGGCCTTGGGATACCGCTTGAATGTGCCTGCCGCGTGCCTGAAATCCACATCGCAAAGTGCGACAATGTTCTCACTGCTAACTTCTCCGATATCACCAGCGCCGCGGCCGGACACGCCGATACAGGCAATATTGAGCTTCTCACTCGGGGCGGTATTACCGGAGCCTCCCAGCACGTGCCGAGGCACAATCGTAAACGCAGCAGCAGCCGCTGCACTGCTCATAAAACTACGGCGAGACAATTTTCTCTTTGTACATTCCCTGTTCCGCTCTTTAGCGGTTCTTTTATTGCCTTTCATAAGAGTCGTCCTCTCATATCAATTTATTTCGGCATCAGAACCTACACAAATTCTAATGTGCCGACGGCAACCTATATTTCCCATCCCTTACGGTAAGACTTATTGATGTACTTGTCGGCCTCGGGAGCATTGGTCGCCCTCATTCTCCTGGCGTCCCACTCAATCCTCTTGCCGAGTCGAACAGCCAGATTACCCACCAGCAGCGATTCAGTATACGGGCCGGAGTACCAGAATCCTGCCTTTGCCTTTTCGGGCTTATTCTCCTTACAAGCCAAAATCCATTCTTTATGGTGTCCGGGCGACCTGGGAAGCATCTTAGGAATTCTTCCATATGCCTTCCTCTTTGATTCGGGGATGAGTCTGGGCGAACCTGCCCAACCACCACCGAGAATCTTGCCTTTACTCCCGACGAATAAAATACCGTTCTTGTCCAGTTTAAGGCCTTTTTCGAGTTCGGGTGGCCGCGTGGGCATCTTGCCGCCATCATACCATATCACCTTAACCGGCGGTCGCTTGCCGCGAGCGGGGAAGTAATACGTGATAATCTGCCACTTGGGAAACGTCTCGTTATTGACTGAACTCGTCTCGGCCTCGACAGCAATGGGAGCCTTAAGGTCCATACAGAAGAACGCCGGATCTGCGTTATGTATTGCCATATCGCCCATAGCACCACATCCAAAGTCCCACCAGCCGCGCCAGTTAAAGGGGGCATAAGCACGATTATACGGCCGCCACGGAGCCGGACCAAGCCACAGGTCCCAGTCAAGCGACTCCGGAACCGGGTGCGTGTCCTTGGGCCGACCGATGCCCTGCGGCCAGATTGGACGATCCGACCAAACGTGTACCTCATGCACAGTGCCGATTGCACCGTCATGAATAAGCTCATAGAAAACCCGTAATCCTTCGCCGGCATGCCCTTGATTGCCCATCTGCGTCACCACCTTCATCTGTCGGGCCACTCTCGTCATCTCACGGGCCTCGAATATCGTGTGCGCCATCGGCTTCTCAACATACACGTGCTTGCCCAACTTCATCGCCCTTATTACAGCCGGGGCGTGATTATGGTCCGGAGTAGCAACCACAACCGCATCGATGTTTTTCTCTTCCTTATCCAGCATCTTGCGGTAATCTTTGTATTTCCTTGCATTCTTAAATCTGTCGAAGGTACCGCCCGCTCGCTCCTGATCAACATCACACAAGGCAACAATATTTTCACTGCTGACATTTCCGATGTCACCGCCGCCCTGACCGCCCACACCGATACCGGCGATATTGAGCTTCTCACTGGGAGGTTTATTACCGGCACCTCCCAGCACATGCCGGGGGACAATCGTAAAGGCCGCCGCCGCAGCCGCAGCACCCATAAAATCACGTCGAGAAATCCTTTTTTCATTTTGTTTCACAGTTTTCTTTTGATTTCTCATATAAGAATTCCTTAAGAAGTTCTTTCCTATACCCTCTAAAGGGCCCCATTTTGCCAACCTTCAACGGCTCACAAAATGCAGGGCCAAGCCATAATAAACAACCATTATACCGAATACGTTATATTTAAGACTTTATTTAACTACGGGTTCAACCTGTTATCATTCAACGCGAAGCGCGTTCTTCAGGCAATTCAACCAGCCAGATATTGCGGTATTGCACACGATTGCCGTGGTCCTGCAGGTAGATACCGCCTCGCTGCGTTATATTTCCACCCGGTGCCGCCGTCGTCGCTTTTGACACTTTTGCCTTATCCTGTATTTTCACGCCGTTGTGCACCACTGTCATCAGGGCATCTTTGACCTTCTTGCCGCTGCTGTCGAAACGGGCGGTACTGAACGTGATATCGTATGTCTGCCACTGCATCGGGGGCGCACACATATTTACCAGCGGCTGGGCGACACTATAGATTCCGCCGCATTCGTTGTCCCGGCCTTCGAGACCATAGCTGTCGAGCACCTGGACTTCAAATCGTCCCTGCAGATACACGCCGCTGTTGCCGCGCCCCTGACCACGCGCATCAGGCATAAACGGCGTGCGGAATTCCAGATGCAGCTTTACATCGGCAAATTCCTTTTTGGTTATAATCGAACCTGTGCCCGGCTTGACTTCCATAGCTTTATCAACCAGCTTCCACTGTACCGGCCCCGGTTTATTTCCCGAATACTTCCATTTGTTAAAGTTCTTCCCGTTAAACAATACAACGGCACCGGCCGGTGGCTTGGCACCCAATGTGGGCGAAAGCCGGATTACCTTTTCCAGCGTAAAGCTGCCGGCAAAATCCTGTCCCTGGAAAGTACCGGCAAATTTCTGGCCCTCAAGAATCGCCTGCAAAGTAAATTCAAAATCTTCATATCTGCCTGGTCCTGAAAAACTCACTCTTGCTTCTTTAAGCTGACCTTCGAGCATCGCAATTGCCGGCACACGAATGTTAAACTCTTCGAGAAACTTCGCCCGATATTTTCCCTGGCCTAATGCAATTACATTTGCTACCAACGGGCCTGAATCAGATCCGTCATCCAGCCTCCAGGTTCCCTGCCAGTCTCCCATGAAGGGGTCGAGCTTCTCAAGCTCCGCTTTTGTCTGCTCCATATACTTACTTTTCACTGGGCCGGCACACGAGGCCAGGGCCATAGATAAAACCAACAGCACAACAACAAAAGACTTCACACTTGTGTAATGAAAACGACATTTTCTTTTTTCCCTTATTGCTTTACGTGTCACAATTTTTTCTCCTTCTTATATCATCAACGATAAGCACCTGCTTACTGGTACACTTATACTCATTCACACTTATGCTTTTACTTGTCCTTTATCTGATTTATCACCTCCTGTGCCTGCTTACGCAGGAAATCATTTTTCGAAATTTGGGAAACCATCTGCAGTGCAGCTTTACTCTCTGCAGGATAACTGCCGACTGTGGCTTCAGCGATTTTAACCACGGCAACTTCCGCCTCCTGCTGTAAATTCTTATCCCCAAGGTAATCAGCAGCCATCTGAAGTGCGGCAAGTGATTTTATGTTTGCCAGTCCCGACAGGACCATTTTCTTTTCGCTTATATCCGACGCCAGGCTCATTGCCTGCTTATACATACCAATCGTCTCTTGCGCCGGACGTCCACTTTCAAGGCCAATCAGCCGAACAAAGCCGCGAAGCGCCAGCACATGATGCAATTTATTGTCGGAAGCCTGCGCCATCTTCAGCATGTCAGTGACCGGTTCAGCCGTAGGCCAATCAGCCAGAGCACGAATGCAGGCTTCCTGCACCGCGACGCTCTTGTCTTTTAGGCCCGCGCGAAGCACGCCTAATGCGCTGTTGTCGCCTATCTTACCGAGAACCTTCAACAGGGAGCATCGGCTTGTCACGTCTTCAACCAAAGGCAGCGCAGCCAGAACCGCTTCTGCCTGCTTACTCTCATCGCCGATTTTATGCGCAACAGCAGTTACAGTCTTTTCAGCCTCCCTTCGGTCGACCGAGCTTTGGACACCTATAAGCAGCCTTACCAACGCCGGTAGGTTGTTCGGCTCGGCAATGGTCTTCAACACCTTTATCGACTCTCGACGAACCGACGCCTCCTTGTCCGTTGCGGTTTTCAATAAGGCATCGGCACCTGCTGTTATATTACGCTCGCCCGTACTGCGAATAAGCTCGACTTTGACCTTGGCCTCGGCGGACGGTATCGCGGCAAGAACCGTTTCATCAATCTTTGGCCCGCGCAGCCGATACAGACTTCCACGGGCCGCTTTCTGCTCTGCACCGCGCGCAGCTGCCGCTGTCCCTGCCAACAGAGAAACACTTGAAGCATTGCCCAAGTCCCCTATCGCCTTCAAGGCCGCAACCCGAACGGATTCATCTTTGGACTTTGTAGCTGTTATAACCGCCGGCAGCGCGGTCCTGTCACCACGGTCGGCCAGCGCCGATAGTAACTGCATCTGCCCCCTGACGGAAAGGTTCGGCATCTCCCGGGCCAAAACTTTTGTAACTTCCGGTCCCGGCATATCTCTTACCAGAGCTATGGCCATGGACTGCTTCGATTCATCTTCTCCCTTAAGGGCGTCGATGACGATATCGATAACCTCATTCGGCGGCTCCTCGGACCGGGCCGTCGAGGAACAGAAGACAGAAAACAGAGAACAGAAAACAGAAAATAAAAGACAAACCACCCGACTTCTGACTTCTGACCTCTGACCTCTGACTTCTGACTTCCGGCCTCGTATGCTCTTGTGCACCTGATTCATCTTTTTTTTATCTTCTCCCTCCTCCGCTGACGGTAACCATCCCTCGCAGAGCGGCAGCGCCAATCGGAGCAGGCTCGCCCGACAGCTGCCTGTAAATGGCCGAAGCATCAGATTTCTTACCATCGGCTGCAAGCTGGTCGGCACATTTCAGATAACCATCAAGAACCACGAGCCGCAATTTACCCTTTGTCTTGGTCCTTGCTTCTGCCAGCGCTTTTGTGGCGTCAGGGCCGGCAATCTTACCCAGGGCCGCCGCTGCTGCGTCAGCCTCCAACGCATCGGAACTGTAAACCAGCTTGCTCAGTGCCTTAACAGCCTTGCCGTCACGACGCTGACCCAGCGAGTTGATGATACCTACCTTTGCCGTACCACTCGTTTTCAACAGCGCTTCCCGTAAAGCTGCATCGACCGCCTCACCGGGTATACGTTCCAGTGCGTACCTTGCCATATCCGCAGGGTGCGGCTCCTGCTTCGAGGCCGGCTTCTGGCTCAGCATCTCGGTCAGCGTTGGGACACAAGCACTGGTACCAATGATACTCAGCTTTCGGCAGACAAACTGTTTTGCGGCCGGGGTTGCATCAGACTTCAGCACCTTTACTAAAGCATTCTCAATTTGCCTCAGTTCCGCGGTTGAACCGTATGCGTCCTTAATCTTATCCGACAGTTCAGTCAGCGACGCGCGGCTTTGACCATAATCGTACTTCTTAATCTTTTCCAATAATTCATCCATCTCTGTCTCCTTTACTATACTAATCATTGGCTTTGGTTTCGTATCCACCGGAAAATCACCCAGGGCAAACTGGATGCCGGCCAAATAATGTGCAAGTAATACCGGGTCCCACGTCAGGTGGTTATTGTGACCCAGCGAACAATAAAACAAACGTCCTTTTCCGTAGCTTTTGACCCAGCTAATACCGATGTCCGTATCTTCGGGGCCGGCTTTCTTATGGGTCGCAACATCGGCCATATCCAGACTCATCAGAACACGCTGCTTATCGCGTGAATACAGTGGCGGCTTTGTGCGATAAATCTCGTCGTTTACTTTGAAGCCCTTACCCTTATATGGCGCCATAAGCGGATGCTGGGGGTCGTCAATCTTGATCGCCACAGTGTCACCACTGCCCCAGGGATGTCCGCAGAACTGCCCGCCCATCATTTCCGCCGCTTCAGGCCATTTGTAGAAATTATCCGTCGCTGCGTGAATACCAATAATACCCTTGCCGCCTTTGATGAAATCCATCAAACTCTTACGCAGTTCCGGCTCCTCAAAGCCAAGCCTGGTGGTATTATTCAGGCAAACAGCATCAAACTTGTTGAGGTTCTCGGCCTTGAACATCGCCATATCACCGCTTACGACGACCTCAAAGGCCCCTGTCTTTCGTCCCATTATCTCCAGCGCCTTGTCCCAATATGGAATCGAGCCGTGCCTGAAACCTTTGCACAGATTGAAGACAAGCAGCTTTCTCGGCTGCTTCGGGGGCGCTACCGGCTTTGCCGGCATGGCAGCCTCCATCTTCTGCACTTCCTGCGGTGAGACGGCGCCCGAACAATTCGTGAGCAGCGACAAACAGCAGAAGGTAGAAAGTGCTATATAGATAAACTTTAACCTTTGCATCATATTTACTCCTTTCTTTCTACAACTTATATTCTGGTAACTGGTAAATAGTAAATGGTAACCCAAATTTACAACCAATCACCAATTAACAATTTCAATAATCATTCATCCTTACGTGTCCTAAGTGAAATCGAAGGAATCAATAATCATTTCATAAGTGCCAGGGAGCCCGCATCGGGCGTGACAGCAGCCGGTTGGCCTTATCACTGTTAAGGAAGATTTCCTTCTCGGGGTCCCATTGCAGTTTTTCTTCGGTCAACATCGCGATTTCGCCCAGCAGCCCCACACTGATAGACCTATGAGCGATTTCAACGGGTGTTATTGTCTCCTTGCGGCTCTTAACGCAGTCCAAAAAGTTCTGAGTATGGTCCCGACTATTATACAGCTTGATTTCATTTGGCCCGATGACCTCTTCAAGGATGCTCTTTGGCTCGGCGTTCAGCCCGCCGCGATTAACATGAATCCAGCCCTTTTCACCATACCACATTGCCCCCATGCCTTTCGGCAGTTGACGGTCGTTCGCAACTATCATTGTCAGACCGTCGGCGTACTTGCAGGTAAATTTATACTGCGTCGGCACATCATACATGCCGTCTTTGGGATAAACACCCTTGCCCTCTATTTCAACGGGCCCGGTACGGTCAAGCCCCAGGCCCCAGTGAGCAATGTCTATATGGTGTCCCGCCCAGTCGGTAAGCTGTCCGCCGGAGTAGTCCATAATCCATCGCCAGTTCCAGTGCATCACACCTCTGTAAGGTACCCACGGGGCCGGCCCAAGCCAGAAGTCCCAATCCACACCTTCGGGGACCGGCTGTACGGGATTATTGCCTCCGCCTCCTCCGGTCGGCAGGCCTACTTCGACCTTATTGACCTTGCCAATCCGCCCGTTGCGTACCAGCTCACAGGCGCGGCGAAAGTGCCCGACAGAGCGCTGCCAGCTTCCGGTCTGCCATATCCTGCCGTAACGATGAACAGCATCGCAGATGGCCCGGCCCTCGCGAATCGTACGCGCAAGCGGTTTTTCCGCATACATATCCTTACCGGCACGGGCACCCATAATAGCAGGTATCGAATGCCACTGGTCCGGCAATGCCAATAAAAGAGCATCTATATCTTTACGCTCTATCACTTCACGGAAGTCAATGTACGTCTTGCAGTCACTATTGCCGTATTTTTCGTCCACGATTTTCTTTGCCTGGTCGCGGTGCCCCTTATCAACATCACAAACCGCGACAACCTGAGCTTCCTTCTTTCCCAAAAAGCCCCTCATGTCACCGGTACCCTGGCCGCCCATCCCAATGCAACCCATTACAATGCGGTCACTTGGTGCCGGTCGGCCGGCCTGGCCCAATGCCGAAGAGCTAACAAAATACGGAAATGTTACTGCGCCTGCCGTAATCCCGGACGCTCTTTTGAGGAACTGACGCCGACTTATTTTTTTCTTGTTCATAACTAAAACTCCAAATCAGGATAACCAATATATCAATAATCATTTCATAAGTGCCACGGGCTGCGCATAGGACGTGACAGTAAACGGTTGGCTTCTCTGTCTCCGACAAACACTTCCTTGTCAGGATCCCATTTCAACGGCCGCCCAAGCATGTACGCTATATTACCTAAATGACAGACTGATACCGAGCGGCAGCCGGTTTCAATATCGCAAATCGGTTTCGTGCGATTTCTAACTGCGTCCAGCCAGTCGGTGTAATGATTCTTGCTCTCATATAAATGTTTCTCGTTAGGACCAATTTGTTGATTCTTAAGCTCATCGGGCCATGTTTTTATATGTCCCCGATTGACCTCGACTTTGCCTTTTGTGCCGGTAAACAAAACACCGTTGGCACTATCGCGGGTCATTGTTACGCCGGTCGCGTACTTATAAGTAAGCACTTTATAATCCTTGCCGTTCGGCGGTATGATTTCAACCGGACCGCTCTCATCCATATCCATACCCCACTGGGCGATATCGAAATGGTGCGCTCCCCAGTCGGTCATTCCACCGCCGCCAAAGCGGCTATTATAACGCCAGTTAGGGAAGCCATCCCAGCTAAGATGTGGGGACAATTCAGAATTGTACGGCCTCCACTGTGCCGGGCCGAGCCACATCTCCCAGTCGAGATAATCCGGCACTGGCTGTGCGGCTAAAGGTTTATCTTCAGGCGGCCCGCCGACGCCGACCGTTACATGCTGCAATTCTCCGATATAACCGTTGAGAACCAGCTCGCAGCCCAAGCGGAAGTGCCAGTCCGAGCGCTGCATGCTGCCGGTCTGGAAGACCCGGCCGTAACGCCTGACCGCATTAACCATCGACCTTGCCTCGGCAATAGTCTGCGAAAGCGGCTTCTCACAGTAAATGTCCTTGCCCGCCTTGGCCGACTGGATAACAATAATCGCGTGCCAGTGGTCCGGCGTGGCAATCACCACCGAATCAATATCATCCCTTGCAATCAGCTCACGAAAGTCTCCGTACGTTTTACAGCCCTTGTATGTGCCGCCATTCTTATTCGCGTAGTGGTCCTCGACTATTTTCTTTCCCCGCTCCAGCTTCAGTTTGTCAACATCGCAGGCGGCAAGAACATGGGTACCCGGCGAATTCAAAAACGACCGCATCAGATGCTTGCTCTGTTTGCCCGTACCTATAAAACCCATCGTTATCCGATTGCTCGGCGCGACAGTGCCACCCTGTCCCAAGGCCGAAGAGCTGACAAAATACGGAAATGTTAGTGCACCTGCCGTAATTCCGGATGCTCTTTTGAGGAACTGACGCCGACTAAATTGTCTTTCATTCATCATAAATCCCTTGTTTCTCCAAATTGAGTTACTGTTGGTTTTCAATATCAATAATCATTTCATAAGTGCCACGGACTCCTCATAGGCCGAGATAGCATCAGGTTCGCTTCATCACCACCAATGAATCGTTCCTTTACTGGGTCCCATTTTAACTTCCGCTTCACCCGGCCGGCGATGTCGGTAATCAAGCCGAGATAGGAAGCTTTGTGGCCCGCCTCGACCGGAGATACCGGGTCGCTGCGGGTCCGCACACAGTTAAGAAAATCAGCGTGGTGATTAGCTGACTCGTGGAGGTGCACCTCGTCCGGTTTGATTTTCACCTGCAGCAATGATGCCGGCTCGGCCGAGATTCCGCCGCGGTTTACATGTACCCAGCCCTTATCACCCTCGAACTGGCAGCCCTGTTTATTGGGGTTGCCTGTATCGGTAAAACTCATACGCAGGCCGCTGACATAATCGAACTCCGCCTGCCAATCGTTAATGTTGTCGGTCAGGCCGTCGTTGCGGTAACTTGCCTTGCCCTTGAGCTCGAACGGTTCGCTCGTTAGTGTCGGACAGCCCCAGTTAGCGATGTCCAGATGATGAACGCCCCAGTTGACGCTAAAGCCCGCACAGTAATCCCAGATAAGATACCAGTCAGGCCAAGCTAATCGCCCGCCGTTATAAGGTTTCATCGGGGCCGGCCCTACGTACATATCGTAATCCAGCCCTGCCGGAATCGGCTCCTCTGTAGTAGGCTTGCGATATGTCCGCTTATACTCAGGCCCCGGTGCAGCAACCTTGACAGTGTGTATCTTGCCAACGTATCCATTCTTCGCAAGTTCACAGGCAAACCTAAACTTGCGGTCCGACCGCTGCTGTGTACCGGTCTGGAACACCCTGCCATACCTTCGG
Organism: uncultured Pirellulales bacterium; assembly: GCA_964451425.1. Lineage (GTDB taxonomy): Bacteria > Planctomycetota > Phycisphaerae > Sedimentisphaerales > Anaerobacaceae > CS2-K091. The sequence goes on along the minus strand of CAYVIT010000009.1, from coordinate 14,233 downwards.
ACCGCATCCCGAATCGCCTGACTCTCGACCACCGCAACCCCCAACGGCTTTTCACAATACATGTCCTTACCGGCCCGCGCAGCCGCCACCGCAATCACCGCATGCCAGTGGTCCTGGGTGACAATCACCACCGCGTCGATGTCCTCACGGGCGAGCACATCACGGAAATCATTGTAGGTCGCACATCCCTTGTCACCGTAGCGCCGGTCTACAATGCCCTTGGCGTTTTGACGCCTGCTTTCAATAACATCACAAACGGCAACGACTTGAGCTTCGGATTTGCCCAGGAAACCACGCATGTTGCCCGTTCCCTGGCCGCCCACTCCGATACAGCCCACCACAATCCGATTGCTCGGCGCGACATTTCCCGCTTTACCCAGAGCCGACGAGGCAACAACGTACGGAAAACCCACCGCCCCCATCGCACTACCAGCCGCCTTTCTTAAAAAATGTCGTCGACTAAATTCTCTTTTCTTCATGGCAAAAACTCTTGTATCCACTGATTGACAGGTTATGGTTGGTTTTCAATCATCAATAATCATTTATCATTTCTACACGTGCCAGGGGCTTCGCATCGGCCTGCCGAGCATCCTTGTCGCAATCGGGTCGCCAAGTATCTCTTCGGTCTCAGGATTAAAGCGTATCTTGCGGCCAAGCAGCATCGCAATCTGACCCAGATGGCCCGGCGTCGCCGAGCGGTGCGCAACCTCACATGGGGTCAACGTAGTCTCACGGCTCTTAACGCAGTCCAGGAAGTTACGCCAATGACCGGGCGAGCGGAAAAGGTGAATCTCATCAGGCCCGATCTTTTCTTTGAGTATTTCCTTCGGGTTTGCATCCATTCCGCCGCGGTCGACCCAGACCCATCCATCTTTGCCAATCCACTTGGTTCCGCTGCGGATGTCCCTGTGTCCGCCGGCGATAGTCATCGTAATTCCCTTGGGATACTTGGCCGTCAGGCGATATTTTGTTGCCGTATTCCATAAACCGTCTTTGGGGTACTCCCCGTTGCCCTCAATTTCGTGAGGCCCGGCATAATCGAAGCCAAGGCCCCAGTGCGCGATATCAACATGGTGGCCAATCCAATCCATAAGCTGACCGCCACCGAGGTCTAAATTCCATCGCCAATTCTTGTGCACGCGTGCCGGGCAGTATGGTGCGTATGGTGCCGGCCCAATCCAGAAATCGTAGTCCAGCTCCTTAGGCGGAGGACCAATGCCTTCCTGCCCCTTGGTTCCTCCGAAGTCGGAATGCCCGGCAGGCAGCCCAACCTCAACAGTGTGCACCTTACCAACGCGGCCGTTAATTACCAGCTCGCATGCCTGGCGGAAGTGCGACTGCGACCGCTGCCAACTGCCCGTCTGCCATACCCGGCCGTAACGCTTGACTGCATCACACATAGCACGACCTTCCTTCAAGTTATGCGAAAGAGGTTTTTCGCCGAAAATGTCCTTGCCCGATTTTGCCGCGGCAACGGCCGGTACAGCATGCCAATGGTCGGGCAGACCCAGCGACACCGCGTCGATATCATCGCGAGCCAGAAGCTGGCGAAAATCATGGTAGACAGCACAGTCTTCGTTTTTGTAGTGACCGTTGATACGATTGACCGCATCCTGCAGATGATTTTTGTCCACGTCGCAGGCGGCAATGATTTGACAGTCTTTCTGGCCGAGGAAGGAATTCATGTTGCTGCCCCCCTGCCAGCCAATACCGATGCATCCCATGGTAATCCTGTTGCTCGGCGCTACGTTGCCTGCTTTGCCTAAAACCAACGAAGGCACAATGTATGGAAAACTTACGGCCCCCACGGCGGTGCCGGCTGCTTTTGCGAGGAACCGGCGCCGGCTAATATTGCTTCTATTACTCATAACTACCCTTCCTGCAATTGTAGCCTTGGCTAACCCAAAACAATCTGCTTGGAACCATCAAAGCTCTAATCTCATTTATCAAATGCCGCGTCGAAAGCAACCTGGGACGGCTTGAAATCCGCCCGCTTGATGAACTGACAGGCCTCTTTTGCTCCGTGCTCCCGGTCCATTCGGCTGTCTTCCCACTCTACCGAGAGCGGGCCCTGGTAGCCGATATCGTTGAGCGCAACGATAATTTCTTCGAAGTTGATATCGCCGTGACCAATCGAGCGGAAGTCCCAGTATCGGCGAGGATCCGCAAAATCGGTATGGCCGCCGAATACACCTACCGTGCCGTCGCCATGTCCCCACCAGGCATCCTTCATATGAGCGTGGAAGATGCGGTCCGGGAAAGTCCGGATGAACTTGACGTAATCCACACCCTGGTAACCAAGATGACTGGGGTCGTAGTTGAAGCCAAAAGACTGGTGGCCTCTGACGGCTTTAATCGCGCGCTGGGCCGAGGCAATGTCAAAGGCGATTTCCGTCGGGTGCACTTCCAGGGCGAATTTCACACCCTCAGCCTTGAAGGCGTCGAGGATGCGACGCCAGCGACGTGCGAAATCCTTGTAGCCCGCCTCGATAGCATCCGGCGAGGCCGGCGGGAAAGAGTAAACCAGGTGCCATATCGAACTTCCGGTAAATCCATTGACTACATCAACTCCCAGCTTCTTCGCAGCCTTGGCAGCATCGATAACCTTCTGGGCGGCACGCTTGCGGACACCCTCGGGGTCGCCATCGCCCCAGACGTCCGGGGGCAGGATTGCCTTGTGACGTTCGTCAATATTATCGCACACAGCCTGGCCAACCAGGTGCGTCGAGATTGCGAACACTTTAAGGCCGTACTTTTTCAGCAAGGCTCGCTTGGCCTTGCAATAGTTACGGTCACTAAGGGCCTTGTCCACATCGAAGTGGTCACCCCAGCACGCAAGCTCCAAACCATCATATCCCCAGCTTGCCGCCTTTTTGGCCAGTTTTTCCAGAGGTAAATCCGCCCACTGTCCGGTAAAAAGTGTTACAGGTCTTGCCATTTGTCATTCTCCTTAAATCGAAAATACAAAATCCTTCTTAAAATGCGTAAATCTTTCACCTATAAGAAATAACGCTTTCGAGCGTTATTTTATTGCATTTTCCATCGCTCCGATTTTTCAACCATTGCGTAACTGCCATTTCTAAAAGGGCTTACAAGCAAAAAAGGAGGTTCATCCCTGCTAACACTCCAAATAAACGATTCATTATAACTTTCAGGACCTGAAAAGCAATTGAAAATTCCTGCGAAATACTATCTCCTATTTATGCGTTTCAATCACCAAACGAAATTCGTCTCATCGGCCCTCTACTTCAACCTTCGGGCCGTCAACAAATTCTAAATACTTGTTGGCCAGCTTTACCCGCTCTGGCATCCGGCCTTCAGAAATCCAGATACGATAGCGCAGCGTCAACGTGTCACCATCGTTGATTTTCTTCTTGAAGAACGCTCCGAACCGTCCGTAATCCCGATACGCCGAATAGATGACAGGCTTCGGATTGTCGGGATAATCCATATACAGGACACTGTAACGTTTACCGTTCAAACCATAAGACATCGCCGCCCAGGGTAAATCCTTATCCTTGTGAGCATCGATACCGTCCTTATGAAACAGGTAAACTGCTTTCACATCTTTCCCGCCCTTGGCAACATCGTCGTGCGGACGATACTGGAATCCCGCGTGTTCCGGGTCGCCGTCGAGAAAAACATCACCATTAACAGCCTTTAGTTCGGTGAGAAATTCCAGCAGCAGGACCGTGGGCTCGCTTTGATGAAACACAGTAGTTTTCCGCTGTTCGGCAATAATCGTCCGCCCGTCTTTGTCATTCCAGTGAACCAGCGAATTCGACCTTGCCAGGACCGGCCCGGCGGTCAGCTCCAGAAATTTCTGATGCTTCTGGACCCTGCCCTGCTCACCCATGTGCCAGAAATCATATCTCTTGCCTCCGAACTCAAGCCTGTTCCAGCCTATGAATATCCCGCGATGGTGCGGATACAAAACCTTGTCTGTCATATACGGATGCAGGCCGTCCGGCCCATTGGTCAAAAGGTTCTCACCGGCAGCATCGAACACATGTAAAAATGTTTTGTAAGTCTCCAACACCCGCTGCTTCGTTGACCTGTCAAGTGCGTACATATACCGCGTCACCTTACGACCGTCGAAAAGAAAATCCAGATATTCACCTTCCGTGTCCCTCCAGGAAAACGTCTCCTTTTCCGATTCCTGCCTCCGTCTCAAGGCAGCAGTCCACATTGTTACACTATTTGCCTTGACATCCGGTATTATCCACCACAATTGGGTTTTCTTATTGCCGCCAACCACAATCTGGCCCGGTATCAACTTCCCGGATACCTGTGCTGTGCCTACACTTCTCTGCCTGAGACTAACCGCGATTTCTTCAACAGGCACATTCGCAAACGAGGCGGGCAAATCAATGAAGGTGTGGACAGGGACATCGACACAATCAACCTTTGCCGAGACCTTAAGACGAATTGGCTCCGCCTCACTGGCAGCGTTGAATCCACAAATCACGGCGATTACCAGTATCACAATGGCAAGCTTTCTTTCGCTTCTCATACCTGGTCCTTTCTCATTAATCGATATGTCAATTTCATAGCTTCCACGGTGCCCGCATGCTGCGTCCTATCATGCTGTCGGCGGCACTGTCATTTATAAACCGTTCCCTCTTCGGGTCCCACTTCAATTTTCTGCCCAGAAGCATCGCGATATTACCGAGATGGCAAACAGTAGAAGAGCGGTGCCCGATTTCCGCCGAGGCTATCGGGTCCTTTCGGCTTTTAATACAATCCAGGAAGTTCTGCTTATGGTCCCTGCTGTTGTAAAGGTGAATTTCATCCGGCCCTGTCTTTTCCTTCAGAAGTGACTTAGGCTCAGCATCTATCTTTCCGCGCGTTACAAATACCCATCCGTCGCCACCTTCGAAGCGTGTGTTTCCACCGCCGGTTGTCAGAAGCAATTTGACACCGTTGGCGTAGGTGTACGTGATATCCACTTTCTTTGCAGTCGTGAACAATCCGCTTTCGGGAAAGTCGCCCTTGCCCTCGATTTCCACCGGGCCTGTGTCGTCGGCGTCATTGCCCCACTGGGCTATATCAAGATAATGCGCACCCCAGTTGGTCATCTGGCCGCCGGAGTAATCCAGGACAAAGCGGAACTGATAGTGACATCGCTGTTCCGTATACGGCTCCCACGGCGCAGGCCCAAGCCACATATCGTAATCGAAGCCTTCCGGCACCGGCTGAGCATCCCACGTCGGCGGGCACTTCCGGTTGTTTCCGGGTATCCCAACCTTGATTGTGTGCAGCTTGCCAATCCTGCCGTTGCGAACCAGCTCGCAGGCGTTGCGAAACTCGCTGCCCGAACGCTGCTGAGAACCCGTTTGCAGCACCCGCCCATAGCGTTTTACCGCATCGCAAAGTGCACGTCCGCCGGCTATCGTCAGCGTAAGCGGCTTTTCGCAGTATACATCCTTGCCGGCCTTTACTGCCGCTATCGAAACGGGTACATGCCAGTGGTCCGGCGTAGCAACGACCACTGCATCGATATCGTCACGTGATATCAAATCCCGAAAATCGTTATAAGACGATTTCTCATCCAGGCCCGCTATCTGACGCGCTTTTTCAAGATGGCCTGCATCAACATCACAAACCGCCACGACCTGCGACCCGGATTTGCCTTTGAATCCCTTCATATCCCCGGTCCCCATTCCTCCTAAGCCAATGCTGCCAATTGTGATGCGGCTACTCGGGGCATTGGCGCCGAATACCGAAGATGGAACAATCGCCGGCACAGCTAAAGCAGCAGCAGTAACCGCCGAGCTTTTCAAAAACTCCCGCCGAGTTATTGCGTTAATTTTTTTGTCTGTTCTTCTTTTCATAGTTTTCCTCTGTCATTCTTAAAAAATTATTCTTCGCATCAAAGCTCAACTATACGGATATTGCGAAACCATACCTCGTTGCCGTGTTCCTGAAGCAGAATGGGACCGGCCCCAGGCCCTTCCTGCTGACCCGCTCCGGTCTTGTTCGGCACGTCTACATCATCGTGAATCAGAACACCATTGTGCTTCACCGTGATACGAGCGTTTTCAACCTTTTTGGCATTTTCCCCTTCTCCATCAAACCTCGCGGCTCGGAACGTAATATCATAGCTCTGCCACTCGCCCGGCTTCTTGCAGGCATTTTCGTCGGGCGCCTTAAACTTATAGATCGACCCGCCTTCATTGTTCCTCGGAGGTTGGCCGTAAGAATCCAGGATTTGAATCTCGTATCGACGCTGTATATAAACGCCGCTGTTTCCGCGTCCCTGCCCCTTGACATTCGGCGGCAATTGCGGAAGCTTGAATTCAATATGTAATTTGAAGTCCTTGTAGTCGCGCTTCGTGATAATACTGCCCGTTTTTGGAACAATCTTCATCGCGTCACCGATGATTTCCCAGCGAACCGGCTTGCCGTTCTGCTCGGTCCAGTGTGAAAAATCCGTGCCGTCGAAAAGAACAATCTCTTTTTCTTGTGATATCCTTTGAATTTTTACTTCCGGCGGCTCAGCGAAATCACGCCACATACGCTCCGCATCGCCAACTTCGACTTTACCCTCGTGCACATACTGCCTGTATCGGAAAACATGGTCTTTGCCCGGCTCCATCACCCAGTCAGTCGCCTGAGACGGCGCCCAGTTGAAGAATACGTGTTTCATTTCCGGGGGCCAAATTCGCATCGGTTCCGGATGCTGGAAATTCTCCGGATGGCTCATAAAGGTAATCCCCGCCCATTTTCCATTTATCGCTCCTGCCGCCTCACACCAGCGGGCCCGCGTCGCGTGACCATCCTTGCGGGTCTTGCCCTCGCTTGTAAGATACATCGAGTTCTCGTCCACCCATTCGGCCGCAGCTCTGAATCCAAATCCACCATAGCGGTACTTTACCTGGTAAAGCGGACTGTCGGCAACACATCGCTGTGTCGATACGAAGTCCCACAGCCAGTAGCCCTTCTTCGGCCCGCCGATGTTGTATACTCGAACATCCCATTCTTCCCTGAGCACAACCTTTTCACCATCGGAAGTTTTCAAAGCAACATGCTCCTGCTCTGCCTTAAAGCCGCCGTAAACAGGCCCGCTTGTCGTCGATAAAAACTTCACAAACCGAACCGTACCCTGACCCGAAGCCAGATTCCAGAAATCAACTTCTTTACCTTCGAATTTCGTCTTCGTCCACGGCATCCATATCCCCAGGTGGTGAATATGGTCGGGAGGATGAATATCTGTCAGCACATCTCCAGTCGGTGACCATAAGGGATGAATAAATCCGCTGCGGGTATAAAGCGGGTTCTTACCTTCGGGCGGCGGCACCGGTGCATGGTTATACTGTAGAACCTTAGTGTCCCCTTGTCGAATCTGCAGAACTGAATCATCCTTTGTCACTTCAACAGTCACATCAGCAACCGGCTGTTTTACAGAACCTTTAACAAGCTGATAGGTGCGTTTGCTCCCGGCCGGCGTCGTGCCCGAAAGTATCCACCACAGTCGCGGCGGATTGCCCGGCTCTATCTGCGCTGCAACCGGCATCGGTCTGAAAGGCTTAATTTCCACCAACCGTATTGCGCCGCGGATAGGCCCCATTGGTATTTCGTCAAGCGCAATAGATACAGGCGTGTCGACTCGCGTATGGTTTCCCGCTTCGACTGTGATTGTCGCCAACGCTTCAGCCTCTGCAAACGATTGATTCGTCAATGCCGCTAATAAAATGAAAATAAATATCGTAATAGTTGGTATTGATATGCGATTTTCCATTTTTCCTTCTCCTATATCTTCACATCTAACCGGCTTTTCACAAGGGTCTCATTAGTTTATAACTTCTGTGGAATGTATGCACTTTGTGATTAGCTTTCCTCGACCGGTCTTTAACATTTTTATATGTGGACCTTTCCATAAGCGAAACCATATATAATAATAACCTGACTCGGATTTTTCAAGTATTATCTCGCCGCAAATATTCAGCATAAGGAATCCTCGCAAACCACGAACCGGGGGCAAAAACTTTGATACGGGCTGGAAAATACAGGATTTGCCTATTTAGAACTCACTTTTCAGCAAAGTTTTTGAGCTGGCGCTGCTCCTTATGGGCTAATCGTTGCTGCCGTAGAGCCAGTTCGCGTCAGTCAGCTCATAATCGATGATTTCATCGGGCCTGAAAAACAGTTTGATTTCCCTCTCAGCCGATTCGGCACTGTCCGAGCCGTGAACAAGGTTGTATCCTTTCGAGCAGCCAAAGTCCCCACGAATAGTACCCGGCTCGGCATCGTAGCCGAAAGTCGCCCCCATCATTTTGCGGGTCATCGCTATAACACCCTCAGCTTCCCAGACCATTAAAAATACCGACGCTGAAGATATATATTTTACCAATCCTTCAAAAAAAGGTTTGCCCTGATGAACAGCGTAGAGTTGGCGGGCCAGCTCTATAGAGATTTGTATGAACTTTGCAGCGACGAGCTTAAAGCCCTTGTTCTCAAATCGCCGAATTATTTCACCAGCCAGATGCCGCTGGATGCAGTCCGGCTTGATAATAACTAAAGTGCGTTCTGCCATTAGCTTTTTTCGTGGCTGTCTCGAGCCACGAAATATCACATCCCCTTTGGGACGATGTAAATCTCGACTCGTCTATTCTGTGGATTGCCTTTGTTGCCCGGCTCATTCGGCGCAATCGGCCGCAACTCACCAAAGCCCCGTACACTCATTCGCTTCTGGGCAACGTTGCTCGCGGACATTATGTTCAGCACCGATATGGCCCTGTGAACTGAAAGGTGCCAGTTGGTCGGATGGTTGGCCCGAGCAAAGCGAATAGGCTGATCATCAGTGTGGCCTGCAATTATAACATCAAATTCCGCGGCTTCTTTTGAATTCAAAATTGCACACAGCGACTTAATCGCTGCCACCGCCGCCGGCAATACGACATCGCTGCCGCTCTTGAAAAGCAAATCGCTCTTGAACTTCACGATGCCTGTGCTGGCGTCATAGGTAACCATTTCCTCCTTCTCGGCAAATTCTTCCAGAAGGGTACTCAATTCCACCGGCAGCGGAGCTCCGCCAAGACACTGCTCGCGCATCCTCGCAATCAATTCGTCCTTTTTGCCAAGGTGTACTTCAAGTGCGGTAATTTTTTGCTGCAGCGCCTCGACGTCGATACCGCCTCGTTGTTTGGCCTCGGCAAGCTGTATTTTTAATTGTTGAAGCTCCAGCGTCATAGCCTGCGTCTGGCTCTCAAGGTCCGCCTTTCTCTTGTTCAGTGCGGCGTTTCGCATCTTCAGGTCCTGCATCTCCTGGCCGCAGCCGGCTAACGGTACGAGACAGGCACATACAATGAAAAACACCGAAAGTTTGACAGTTCGCATCATTCAATCCTTTCCATGAGATTTAAGACAAAACTACTCTGAACATCCTTATTATAAAAAAGCTCTTCACCTCCGGGCTATTACAGCCCGACAAATTCGGCATCTTTCATCACCCTCATTCATAAATAACCCTATTTGTCTGTGTCCGTCAAGAATAAACTTACAAAATATTTTCTCCCCGCCCGATAATTTCCTTGATTTCTGCATCTTGTCTTGATAAAATCCTAAGAGAGAGATTATAGGCAATGGAAACCAGAACCTTTTTCATGGAGGGCATAGAAATATGAGAAATCCAATCCCGTTTGCTCTGATTGTTTTGGTGCTGGGTCTGGCGGGCAACGTTTCGGCTGAACTGCCAGCGGGATGGTCGAGCCAGGACATCGGTACCGATGGTGGTAGTGCTACATGCGACGACGTCAATGGCGTCTGGACTATTGTAGCCGACGGCAGCGACATCTGGAATACTTCCGACCAATTTCACTACGTGCACCGGCCGGTACGTGGCGACTGCGAGATAATCGCCCGGGTCCAAAGCTTGGTGTTTACAGCTTATTGGGTTAGGGCCGGTGTGATGATTCGCGAGACGCTCGATCCCGGTTCCAAACACGCGATTATGGCGATGACGGCAACTCAGGGCCTCCTGGCCGCCTAGCGTCAGGAAACCGACGGCACTACCTTCCGTTGTTATTCCTCCTTCCTCTCGTTCCCTAAGTGGGTCAAGTTGGTGCGCGAGGGTGATAGCCTTACGGGTTACTATTCGGATGACGGCTTTTCGTGGAGCCAAGCTTGCGACACCAGCTTGATCGTCTCGATGCCACTGGATGTGTATCTTGGCTTGGCCGTCACGTCGAATAGCAGTGGAATATTTACCACGGCCGTAATTAACAACGTAACCATCACCGACTTTGCCTACAACCCTAGCCCATATGATGGTGCCGTAGACGTACCCATAGATGCAAATCTTGGCTGGACACGCGGAAAATATTGCATTCAGGACCAGGTCTACTTCGGTACCAACTCTGCTTCTCTGCCTTTGGTTGGCACAATAACAAACATGTCGTTGCCGCCGTTTTATGAGCCACTTTCAGACCTTATCACGAGCACGACTTACTACTGGCGGGTCGATGAAACAGATTCAAATACAATGCATACGGGTAATTTGTGGAGCTTTACCACTGTATCCGGAAGTGCCCGATGTGATTCCCCTGCTGATGGTGAGGGGATTATCGGCGACAATTACCCTTCGGAACCGCCCTACACACATATATGGACGAAGCTTGATTTCTTACCAGGCCCGACCGCCGTAAAGCACACAGCTTACTTCAGCGATGTTTACGCGGAGGTGTTCAACCGCGTCCAGGACGCTAACCTCGGCTCACCGCCATTCGGAGACTATCTGGGATTTGAGTACACATATTTTGTAGGTTACCCTTTGGTTCCCCCGGCTAATGACACTCTTGTTCGAGGCACATGGTACTACTGGTGTGTCGATGAGACCGACGCTCTGGATAATACGTATCCTGGCGATATCTGGGAATTTGGTATTCAGGGCCATAAAGCCTTTAATCCCAACCCAAAAAATGGTGCCGAATATGTGGACCCGAATGTGCTACTTACCTGGCGGCAGGGTATCAGAGTCACTAAGCACGATATTTACATGGGGACCGACTTTAATGATGTGAACAATGCTTTTTACGACCCTTTATTTCAACCGCCGGAATTTCTGGCTACCACATGGGCTTGGGAACCGAACATATTCGTGACCGGTCTTGTATTCAACACCAAGTACTACTGGCGGGTTGACGAGGTCTATAATCGCATTGGCCCGTTTTTCCCCGGCGAGATTTACAAAGGCGATATCTGGGAGTTTACTACGACTCCGTCCGGCTTGGGTACGATATACTATGAGCTATGGGAGAATATCAGCGGTTATTTGGACGCTCTTCTGGCTGACCCGTGCTACCCAGGTTACCCGACATCAAGCGGGCAGTTAACAGCATTCGATACGGAGCCGGTCCTGCCCGATATAGACTACTATGGAGGACAGATTGAAGGATTGCTCTATCCGCCGATAACAGGCGACTATACTTTCTGGATTGCCACTGACGAAGATGGTGAGCTGTGGCTGAGCACTGACGAGAAGCCATGCAGCGCCGAGTTGATTGCCTACATCCCTGCAGGCAGCTACGCAAACCCTTACGAGTGGGAAAAGTACCCATCGCAGAATTCAGAGCCAATTTCGCTGGACAACACCAGAAAATACTACATTATGGCCCGGTGGAAGGAAAACTTGGGCGATGACCACTGTATGGTGGCCTGGCAAGGTCCCTCTATGGCTGAAAAGGAAGTCATCCTTGGTGGTAATCTGGCGCCGTTTTTTCACCACCCGTGGGCCTGGCTACCTACCCCGAGCAATGGGGCAAACGTGGGCGAGGAGGAGACAATTTCTCTCAACTGGTTGCCGGGAGATGGAGTGGTTTCACACGATGTGTACTTCGGCACCGACCAGGCCGCTGTGACCGATGCCATTCGGATTTCGCCCGAGTTCCAGATCAACCTTCCACTTGTCACTGAGTCGTATATGGTTACGGATCTTGTTCCATTTACGACTTACTACTGGCGTATCAATGAGGTAGATGAGTCCAATGTTAGTAAAGGCTGCATTTGGTTCTTCATAACTGATATAGATTGCAATGGTAACGGAATCCCGGATGATATTGATATTGCCACAGGCACAAGCCAAGACATCAACGGAAACGGTGTTCCGGATGAGTGTGAACCGGACTGCAATGGCAATGGCATTCCGGATAGTTATGATATTTCACAGGGAACAAGTAGCGACATTAATAATGATGGAATACCTGACGAATGTCAATTTGACATCATGATTGTACCGTTAGCTGTGTTGGATGACCCTGCCCAGACCAGCGAAGTCCGAACAGAATTGCCCGAGTCGATTGCTGAGGCACCGGCTGGCAGTACATACTACATAGAAATCTGGGCAACCGATAGTGGTTCCAATGAAAATACGGGGCTAACGAGCGTGTACGTTGGTATTTCATTCTGCGGCCAGATGAGCGCAACTGAATTACAGCATGGCACGATATTTACAATGTTCCCAAGCGGAACAATTCAACCGAGCGGCGTTGATGAGGTTGATGAGTTTGGTGGCTCGTCACTCCCGAGTGGTATCGAGCCGAACTGGGTGCGGGTTGGATGGGTGGAAATGAGTGCTGACGACGAGGTATCGGTTTGCACGGTATCGCTTCTTCAGAGCTTTGGTGGCGTGGCGGCATTGGATCGCGGGCTGATCGTTTGGGAGGATATCTATCTTGGCTCGCTCACACTGCTTCGGGACTGCAATGGCAATGGTATTCCGGACGTCAATGACATTGCCAACGGGACGAGCAAGGACTGCAACGGAAATGGTATCCCGGATGAATGTGATATAGCAAGAGGCGACTCGAGTGACTGTAACGGTAACGGCAAACCGGACGAATGCGACATTGCCGACGGTACCAGCACGGACGGGAACGGTGACGGCATTCCGGACGAATGCCAGTTAGACATGCGTGTTGTGCCGGTGGCAACGATGATTGACCCTAATATTACGAGTGAAGTCCGCACCACGCTGCCCGATTCCGCAGAAGCGGTCGTAAGGGGCAGCATCTACTATTTGGAGATCTGGGCCAGCGACGTTGGTAATACGAATACCGGCCTTACGGGCGTATACGTTGACCTGTCGTTCTGCGGAGACACGAGTGCGACGGGTATCGAGCACGGGACGATCTTTACGACAAGCCCAAGCGGTACGATTGGTCCAGACAGTGTGGATGAATTTGGCGGTTTGGCTGTTCCCGATGGCGGCGGTATCGAGCCGGTATGGATTCGCGTCGGTTGGGTCCGGATGAGTGCCGACGTCGACACCCCAAGTTGTACAATCAATCTTTTGCCCAGTTCAACGGGGGTGTCGACATTACACGGAGGGATACTTCCGTGGGTATATGTAGAGCTTAATACAGTCAGCCTTGAGATTACACCGCCGGCTCGCTCGTATGACCTGGACGGCGATACGTTCATCGGTCCTGGTGACTGGAGCTATTTTGTCGGCTCGTGGTTGCAAGCTGTTCCACCGGCCGATGAAGAAGACGACTTTGACTGTGATTGTTTTGTGGGAGTTGGTGACCTGAGCTGGTTTGCTACAGGCTGGATGAAGTCTACGGACGATCCGACGATTCTTTATCCTCCGTGCCCGGACCCGAATTGCGGCGAAAGCATGTCTGCGGGCTCGGCGAATGCCGGTATGATGTTAACTGAAACGGGCACATTAGACACGTCGACGGACGTGGCTTTTGAGGTGGTTGTTCTGGATGCCCAGTCTGGTTCTGATACGACCACCACGCTTCCGGTGTCGGTGGACCAGATAACGAGCGGGCAGACGTACTACGTTGAGGTATGGGTTAGCGATGTGGGCGATATCGACACCGGTATTACTTCGGCCTATGTGGATTTGAGCTTTCCCGGTGACGCTTTGAGCGTTGTGAGCATTTCTCACGGGGGGATCTTTACAGCGGTTCCTGATGGTTCCGCCGGTTCGTCAGTTATAGATGAGCTGGGCGGCTCGACGCTGTCTGAGGGGATAGGTGTGGAACCTCAATGGGCTCGCGTAGCCGTTGTTCAGATGTACGCAGACGCAGAGCCTCCGTTCACATTGTTTACGCTTTCACCCAGCAGCACAGGGATCAGTGCCTACGGGCGAGGCATTATTCCTTGGAACGATATCTGGCTGGGCAGCGTGAGAATTCCTGAACTGACCTGTGATCTGAACGGTGACAACCAGGTCGACTTCGACGACGTTGCCATCCTCGCCAATCAATGGGGGCAGGCGTCTAGT
>CAYVIT010000008.1:27030-49337 GCA_964451425.1 uncultured Pirellulales bacterium | reverse complement strand
GCTAAACGCTGTACGCTCTACGCTGTCTTTGTTTACATCCCCCAATTTACCCCAATTCCCAAATCCTGTCAATACAATAACTTCCGACAATATTCCCGCTTTCGCGGGTTTTTGCCGGCCTGCATATTCTTATGCGGGCCATCTTTGATGGCCCAGCGGACGCCGGCCGCAGGCTTCACAGATACTGGTATCGAGAAAGCCGCTGCCAGGTCCGCATCGGCTGGCAAAAACATAATCCCCCCAATCAGCGTCAATCTGCGAAATCTGCGTCTAAAAAATTCGTGTCCATTCGTGGATAATTTCTCTTTGCGCCTTTTGTACCTTTTCGTGGCTACTTAAACTCCGCGTACTCTGCGTTCCCCGTGGTGAATTTTTTTATTTTTTTGTTGACTTTTGTTTGATAATCTATTAAAATACCAACATGTTTGCCAGCAGGCAAACGAAAGACGCCAGCAGGCGAAGGATTTAGCGGAGAACCGCACGTTTTCGTATCAGCAGGCCAAGTCAAATATCAATAATCAGTAAGAAAGGGCCTATTCATGCACAATCTTTTTGAGATTCCCTCTATTACTCTGTTTCTTTGTGCATTATGTGCATTTTTGTGGCTAAAAAATCCGCGATTAAATATTTCTTCGTGTTCTTCGTGCCTTCGTGGTGAAAAAATCCGTGAAATCAGTGTTAATCCGTGGTTAATAAACTATTTTTGCGCCCTCGGCATCTTTACAAGTGTAAAGGACTCTCTACAAATCAGCTCTTTTATGCAAAACGAACCCAATTTCCGAAAAAGTCAAATGAACGTAAATAATGTATTAACAAGGGATTATGACAAAAAGGACACTTGGTCAAGTGGGAAAAACGAACCCAAAACGAACCCAATTTATCCTTGCGTAGCCTCTGGCGAAGCAGGAACGAACCCAATTACAAAAAGGCCAAAATGAACGTAACTTATTTTTTAACAAGGAATGTGGAGTTTTCTTGAATAGAGGATTTTGTATTTACACGGCTACACTACTAAGACCTAAGATACTCATCTGCCGTTGTATCAAAGATAATGTTTTTTCAAGTCGGGCAAAGCGAGCAACCAGTCGTTTTTCTCTTAGAGTCAGGCGGTATTCTTCGGCTTCTATTTTGTCCTGTAGGCCCTCTATTACATTGTCCACATGCTCCTGGTCGATTTGAATTGTGCCGTTCGTCGCTTTGAGCATTCTGTCCATGGCATCTTCCATAGCCCCCGTAAAACCCTGCTTTACGCGGATAGTTGCATATACCGTGCTGCCGACTGTGCCTGTGGTAGGGGCTGTAATTTGAAGATTGTTTTCGGGATACACCGGGTTGCCATTATCGTCGAAGGTACTGTCGCCGGTAATGACATTGTTACTAATGGTCGCCTCACGATACTGCAAATCACTTTCGGTTGAAAGTTTTATCCATGCTTGGCTGATATCACCAAATTCATCATACTCGACCTTGACCGTGTAGTTGCCGGCAGTCGTGTAATCGCTGTGTGCTCCATAAAACTTTATATCGTTGCTGTCGGAACTTCCTGTCTTGTCGGCACCGATTATGCCAAGAACGCCCATATAATCTTCGGCTATGGCCTCGTCTAAGACATTTCCGTCTAAGCTCAATACGCCATTCTTGTCGAGCTCAAAACCGATCTCCCCCGGCATCAGAAAGCTGTCGATATCCACTACAAATCCATTAGTCTGGGCGATAATCGGCGTAAGAATCTGCGACCTTATCGTCGAAACGACATAATCACCCATCAACACACCGGCAGTCTTTAACTCTTCATTGTAACCGGTCTTTTCTTTAATATAAGTAACAGCAGTATTATAGGCATTAACCATAGCGTTTAGTTTGGTTTTGACCGATTGGATGTCTCTCGTTAGTGTTATCTCCTCTCCACCGGCATCTGTTGTATCGTGAAGGTGTAATGTTACACCGCTTATTACATCATCAATGGTGTTGGAGCTTCTGCTGATGTGACCATCCTGCCCTTTAGTCTGTTCCGTAAAAACGTAATTCGCTGGGTCCGAAGGAGTCAGATTGCTCGAATCAATAACGAGCATATTAACGTCACCTGCAGTATCAAGAAATGTAAATGTCATCGTGCCGTTATTTGCTGTCAATCTATCACCACCTACCGTGATATCACCCGCAGAGACGTTCGATAACGCTTCGAGTGCCGCTTGAATCTCAGCCAGAGTTGCAGCGTTATCGATGGCATCCGTCGTTTGTCCATCATAAGTCAGGTTAAACGTGCCGCCGGTTGCCTTGCTCGAAAAGTCCAGATGCTGCACTTCGGCGACGGGTGCGGTCGAAGGAAAGCCGTCCACCTTAATCTTCGAGTTCTGAGCAGACTGGCTTAAGGTAAAGTCCCCTGGTTCAAAATTGTTGTTAAGGCCCGATGCTGTTGTACTGCCGCCTTCTGTTACGTTCCAATCTCCAATTTCATCAGGCAATGTCAGATCTGTGTCACCTGAACCCTGGTCGTAAGTCAAAGTGATTGAAAGATTGCTCGTGCCGGAGGTATTATCAGTCAAAATGATTTCGCCATTTTCAAAAGTTGCCTTGGCAATCCCGTCAAAGGCATCATTAATCTCTGAAATAAGATGGCCAACCGTGGTATTTTCCGTAACGCTAAGGTTTACCTGGGTTATAGCAGCGCCGTTATGGTCTGTACCGGTTATTTGAATCTGCTCGTCTCCCTGCAGACCGTTGTTCTCGCTAAATTGGCCGAGTTCTGTAATTTTAGTACTCAGCGTGGCATCTCCGCTGTCAGAGGTAAGTGCCGAATCGGCCTGCCAAACTTCCGTGCTGCTCGCATTTACGAAGATTTTGTAATCCGTGCCCGCGTCATTGCCGTTCAGGACCAGATGATAAACACCGTTGTAACGCAATAGACTTGCCGTAACGCCGGGATTGTTCGGGTCGTTATTTATTAAGCCAACGAAATCTTCCAGCGTTGTTTCAGCAGTGGTCGTTATGCTTGTTTCCTTGTGGTTATATGAGTAAATAAACGTACCTTCTCCGACATAATCGTCGGCATATTCAAGTCCGCTCGTCTGGACCCAACGCTCGCTGGTGGCCAGTTGATTAATTACCACTGTGTGATTACCTTCAAAGGTATTAGATGATGCTTCAGCAGTTACCTTATCACTGTCGCTGGTTGTGGTTGTAAAAGCGCGGAGTTTGTTAGCGTCGGAAAGAGCACGAAGGGTGGTTCTTAAGGTGCTCAGCGAGTTTTCCAGGCTGCCAAGAGCGGTTTTTCTTTCTGCCCACAGGTCTTTACGGTCATAGTACACGTTGAGCGTCCGGCGCTCAATAGCCATTAGTTGGGCGATGAGGGTACTTGTATCAATGCCTGTAAACAGGCCTGGAAGACGTAAATCCGACATTTTACCTGCCTTTTTGGTTATTATGGTTTTATAAGAGTACCAGAAGCACATTACGGCTTTTGGATTCTATACTCTATTTTCGCTAAAAAGACGCATCCTCTTAACTATTTTTCCATATTTCCGGGGCCTATCTTGTTCGCCCGTTGCATATTTTGTTAATCTCATAACTGCTGTCCGTAAGCACTGTTTGTTTCAATCATAGTTTTTCACCCCCGTTCTTGCTTTCGCAATCCACAGGATGCCTCTCGGCAGAAAGCACGGGGCTTTTGTTATAGCCCGTTGACTCGCACTCAGATATGACTGCGGTACGCCTGTATGGTCTTTTTGCCTTTAAGAACCTGCTTCAGCTCCGTACAGACTCCTGCTTTCTGGGCTGATATGGCAAGGCATAAGTCCTCATAGAGCTTGCCCAATTGCTCTCGCTGCTCTGCTTTTAATAAGGCTTCAGGAGAGTCAGGAGTCCCTGTCTGTATAATCTGTTCAACAAGAGAGCCGGCTTGCTTGCTTAAGACTTCAACCTCCCTGATGTTACCTTGCCTGGCTAACGCCACCTGCTTTTCCAACAGAGTCTGCAGCTCATCCAGCAGATGTACCTGGTTATCGCTAATTACCTCAGTATTATTTGTTGTCATCCGGCTTGAACTCCCTTTTGCCTTGCCTTGGCCAAACAGTGTTCTACTTCTTCCAGCAGACCAGCAGCATCATTGTTGTCGGGGTCCAAATCCAACAGCTCCAACAGCATTTTTTTGGCCCGCTCAAGTCTGCCATCTTTCATATACAATGCCGCCAGAGGGAACATAACAGAGGTATCACCCGGGTGCATATTCAAGTAAAGCTCCAGGTAGTGAATGACCTTGGCGAATGAGCCCATCTGACAGGATGTCTGGAACAGGCCCAGAAGGGCCACGAGATTATCGATGTCCAGCTCAAGGCATTTAAGATACATATCAAAAGCCTTTTTGTAATCGGCTCTTTGCTGTGCGACCATAGCCAGGCCTGCGTATGCCTTGGAACAACCGGCATCGAGTCGGCGGGCCACCCTGAAAGCTATTTCAGCATCATCAAGTCCGCCATTGGCGGATTGCAGCGCAACTACGCCCAGCCCAACGTAAGGACCCGGTTCATCAGGCTCTAAGCCGGCTGCCTTTGCGTAGCATTTTTGTGCCTCTTCGTAGTTGCCGACAGATGCATAACAATCACCGAGTTCCTGTAAAACTCCATAATCCTGTGTTGAATCCTGCTGCTGTTCGGCATCATTATTTGTTATGTCCATACCAGCTCTTTTCCTTCGTATATTTGTTCTGCCCTTTCGGGTATTTCAATCGCTTATCAGAATCCTTTTGTTAGAGCTTCACTGTCCGCGATTTGTGACAGGCCGCTCGTGACCGGTATCCTATATTCCTCAATCCGCGTTCCAGGCCCCGAGTCACAGGCCATATTTTGGGATTCGAGCTGCCTGAAGACATCACCTATCTTTATCAATTGATTTCCCAGTGAGTAGTTTTCCTCAACAAATCTGCGATACCTTTGCGGTTCGTACTTATCGGACAAAATCTGCTCACAGAACTCTTCGGAGATATTGAACAGAAACTGCGATGGGAACGCCCGGCCTGCGCCGGGGAAATTATGGATAACCGGTTTTAAGCCGCAGGCCATACCCTCCAGCAATCCCCTGCTCTGAGCTTCCATGATACTGGTCGATACTATGTAATGTTTATCCTCAAGCCAACAGCTTACACCTTCCTGCTCCGCCGCGGCCCGGTCGAAAAACACAACGTCACGAAGGTCAAGAGCATTAACGATATGCTTCAGATACTGTTCGAGAGCCGAATCCGCAAATTCTCCGCCGAAGAACAGACGGTATTCAGGGTCGATGTAGTGCAGCTTTTGCATACACTGCAGGACAAAGGCGGGATTCTTCAGCAAACTCAGGTTGGCCAAAAAAGCAATGTTTTTTCCGCGATGCCGATTTGTAAACCCAAATTTTTCAAGATTTACACCAGTGGGAACGGTAACTATAGACGTTTGACTTTCGAGTCCCGGAATCTTTTGGACAAGAGCATCTCTGATAAAGCTGCCGCCAACGGTGATGAGCATATCTATATTAGACCATTCAACCTGCCTGGGCCACTGCTTATAAGCATCGTAGTGGTCCAGTCTCACAATGTTTTTGCAAAGCTTCGGCAGCTTCGAGGCTGTAACCGCAAGACTGCCCGGCTCAAACCAGGAAATATCGCTGGATTCCATCAACTCATACAGGTCTTCTTCTCTCGGCTTTTCAATAAAGTTCAATTCGAATCGCTGCTTTATAAATTCGGAAATTTCGTCAACAAAGCCGGCATCTTTATCGTCGCAGAAGAAAGCCACCTTCGGCATCTTGGAACGGATTACTTCGATCATCGGCTGGAGGATTTTCTGGTCAGGGGCGATTTCAAGGGACTTTTGCAGCATTTCGACGGCGCCGGCTTTGTTATCCTTCGCCAAAAATGCGTTGGCCGCTTTGTTAAGCAATTCCGAGCTCAATATACCCATCCGTTCCATTTCATCAAAGAGCTGCACTGCTTCATTTGCTCGGCCGGCACCAAGATACGCCTCTACAAGGTTCCACAATATCTCAACAGAGCCGCACAGCAAACTCCTGGCTTTAACAAAATGCTCGATTGCTTCATCGAAGCGCCCCAGACAATAGAGGATTGACCCTGCATCGTTCATCGCCTGCGCGTCGTCGGGTGCTGTGCAAAGGTGTTCCTGAATACAAGCGAGGGCCTCCTGATACCTGCAGGACTTAGCTAATTCCAGGCCCCTTTGGTAAAGATTCAAATTTTTTCTTTGTGCCATCATTTTGTTCCATGTTTATAGCGTCCCAAAAGTCTCCCGGAAGCAGGTTTGGGACACACTTCGCAATTCCAAACAACAAATCTGTACGCATATCAAAGATGTATATCACTCAAGGAATAATCCTTTTGATTTACATTTGTTAAACAGTTAATCGAGAAAGTCGAGCAGCGAAAGAGACATAAGCCTCGCAGCCACTGATAAAGACATCTCGTATAGGACCTCACGCCGCGAGATATCTATAGCAACCTGAGCAATGTCTGCCTCCTGTAAGCGTGTCGTTTCATCTTCGCTGTTGTATTTCAGGCTTGTTAGACTATCCTCAAGATTGCTCAGAAAACCGATTTTCGAACCTATGGTTACCTGGTTTTGAACTAAACGATTGTGTATCTCGTCTATCGCACCGAATGAATTATTCAACAACTGCTGTAACTGGGTACCAGAAAATTCTCTCTCATTTTCCAGCAGGTCTCGAATAGTAATTAGCGTGTTAAATATATCATGAGTGCCGGATACGGCCACCAGCTCATCACCGGCGCTGTTTATGTTGGTAGTATCGATATACAGGACCTGCCCTGTCGTTGAATGAGTTACAGCTAAGTTGGTATCTGTACCGTCGGTATTGAAGGTAGTCAGGCCGCCGTCAATAGAAAGGTCATAATTGCCGGCCGAGCCGGTTATTGTCAACCAGGTATATCCGCTGACACTTGATGTCCCCGTGCCGGCTGCGGCGCCGGTATCGCCCGGAAATGTCGGGACACTTCGATCATCAGAACCGAAAACGCTTTCGCCTATGCAAAATGCGTCTACCTGCACTCCAGGGGCCAGCTCTACATTTCGATTTTCAACGCTGCCTTGATAAATTACTCCGGTGATTTTCCCATCAGTGCGTTCAACTACATAGGGCGCTGAGGTTGTATTGCCGCCTCCAAACAGGTATTGGTCCAGGCGCTGAGTATTGGCCATTAAGATGATATGCTCCAGCTCATCGTTGACTCCTTCTGCGAGCCTCTGTCGTCCATCCTCACCATAGATGCCGCCGACAATCTGGGTCAGTTGTGTTTTCGTGCTCACAAGAGTTGATATGATACTTTCAAGAGTGGAAGACGAATACTCCAGCGTGTTAGTTACTTCGGTGAGGTTGTCTATATAATTTGCAAGTGATCTTTCCTCGGTGTTGAGACCTAAAATCCGATACGCATCAGTAGGGTCGTCGGATACTCGATTTATCCGGGCGCCGGTAGACACCTGTTCCTGCAGGCGAGCTATTTGGCCTGAGTGCAGAGCCAGTGCAAAGCTGATATTGTTGTAAATACTGCTCAGTGTTCCGCTCATAAAGAACCTCTAAAATAGCTTCGGGATATTTAACGCAGGAGACTGCGCCTGGAACGCTGCTGCTTTGCCTGCTCCTGTATCTGCAAAGCGGCGTCCAAATCCTTAGCTGTCTATATTATTTCCATAATAGCTGAAATCGATTCCTGAACCGTGCTCAAATATTTGGCCATTGCCTGATACATCTGTTCAAAAACCAACATTTGCGCGGCTTCATCGTTGATATTTACACCGCTTATCTCAGCTTGTTGATTGGCAAGGTTTTTGACCATAATCTCGATGTTATCGTTTTGTATCTGATTAAGGTTAATTTGTTGGCCGATATCTGTAACAAGACTGCGATAAAACTGTCCCGGGGTCATATCGTTCAAGCTGCTAAATCCCTGGTCCTTCAAGTCTGCCATTCGGAAGACATTTCTGTTGTCGGTCATATCCGCACCCAGGGATGTCGCTATTCGACCGGGTGCAGCGGCAATATCCGAACAAACCGCTATATTCAGAGCACTGCTGCCGGAAAGAAAAGTGTTGATTCCAATCGCTGACAGTACTGACGAAGTATCACTGCCGGCAAACGCATCGACGTCGAAGTTATCACCTGCACCAAAATCACCGACACCCAGAGATATCATGATTCCGTTACCCAAATCGAGCAGGTCTCCTGCGGCGTAACCACTACCAATATTGAATGTGGTGATAACATCTCCGGCACCACCGGCATCCCTGACCTCAAGCTGCAGGCTGCCGTTGCCTACCGAACCGGCACCTGATACCGTAAACCTGAAGGTGTCGTTAACGGCGGCTGTGTAAATGCCCGAAACGGATATAGCTGGCGGCGATGCGCCTGTAAGAGTGCTGGCCGTAGGTTCAGGTAAAACACAGGGGAGAAAATCAAACTCATAGCCTGAGTCGGCCTGAATATGCAATTGTGACGCAGACACCCAGGCATTCAGGCCTGTAATAGCCGAAATATCCGCCGCTATTGTTGTTAACGAATCCGTTGATATATCAATAGGAATTTCATGGCGTGTGATTTCCCCGGTGCTCGTATTTGTAACCCTTATGTATATACTGCCGTCCGTTACGGCGGTGCCCAAATCCGACAAATTTTCGCTGGGCATCGACCAGCCGGTCAGCTCTGTAAAGGAACCCTCTGAACCTACTCCCTGAACATGGTATTGGTTTATCTGTTGTATTATTGCAGCCGCCAGGGTATCCAGGTCGTCGTGAATACCAGAGATAAGTTCGTTTCGCAGTCTCAATAATCCACTGAGACGCCCCCCCTGAATATCTGTACTATAAGTGCCCCCTCCGGCAACCGAGACACCAATCTTTCCACCTGGCATCAAACCAACCTCCAATTCGGTAACAGAGGCGCTTGTCACTATGGGTATCCCCGCGGCACTGACATTAACGACCCCATAGTCCGTTGCCTGAGTTTGAATACCAATCAACTCGGACAATTCGCTAATGTACCGGTCCCTTTGGTCACTTAAATTATGAGCGTGTCCCCCACTTATTTCTATGCCTTCTATTTTATGATTCAGCTCGGCGATTCCGTTTGTCAACACGTTAATCTGTCCGATAGTATTTTCAGCTTCTAATTTAATATTATCTTCGAGCGCAGACAGCGTTTCGCCCAACCTTCTGAATTGATAAGCCATAGTCTCGGCTGCGGTTGTAGCCTGGCTTTGCCAAATGAGCCCTGCCGGATGGGTGGAAAGGTCTGCTAATGCGTTGAAAAACTCATCTATAGCAGTATTGAGGCCGCTGCTGCTCGAGATATCCCCGAATGCAGCTTCGACCGTACGCAGAGTGGAAAATTCCTGCGAGACCTGCCCTAAGGATGACTGCTGTCTAAGAATTTCCTGTTCTAAAAATCGGTTCATCATTCTGGTAGTGCCGGTGACGTCGACGCCTCCTCCCAAAAGAAGCGAGCCTAATTGAGACGAGTAGGCGGGATTCAGAATTATTCTCTGACGGTGATAGCCCTCAGTGGCTGCGTTTGCAATATTATTTCCGATTGTATCAAGGGCTTTTTGAGCTGCATCAAGCCCGCTAAGACCTATGGAGAAACTATCCATATTTGGACTCCTATTTTCACGGTACTCATCATTCTTCTACTTGGAACCGGACGGACCGCTAAAACTGAAGATTAACAAAAGCCATATCACTTTGCCGTTTGGTTGCACCTTTGGAACCGTAGTAAACTGTCCCGGTATTGCCAAGCTTAAATACGTCTTTCAAAAGCATCCTGTTGATTCTGGCACATTCCGACAAAAGCAGCGCCGTACTCAAATGTTCTCTCTTAAGCTTCTTAATCAGTGATATTAACTCCGCCTTTTTCCGGGCCACTTCTTCTCTTTTCACATTCGATAGCCTGGCTTCGAGCGTCGACAGAGTCACCTTATCAGGACCGCAGCCAAGGGCGCTCGCTATTTCTTTCCGTATCGACTGCCGTTTTAATTCGTGGCTTCGATAGCTGTCCGACTCGTCTCGGATGCGCTCAAGCAGTTTGCCCAAAGCGGCATCGTCGCGCTTGATAACCAGGCTGCGCAGTTCGTCCAGCCGGGATAGACTCTGCTGTATATGCTGAATATCTTTGTCGAGAACAGTTAGCAGTTCATCAACCTTATCTTCTACGCTGATTGCCGTTTCTTTCATATCATCCCATCTATTTGCGGTTTTGCTCCATTGTTTTTGTCAGTCTGTTCAGGGATTGATAAAGATTTGTATATATCTCTCCAAATCCCCAGGCCGCCGCTGTTTGCAAGATGACGCGCTAGGAACAGCCAAAATGTTCCCTGGATTTGTTTGGAAGCCGAACTTTCCTCAAATCCCCAGTCACCGATGGAATTGTTCATTTCGTCCAGTAACTTGCCGATTAAAACTGATTCGAAATCTTTAGCTGCCTGTTCCTTTTTCTGTTCCGAAACACCATCGACCTTGTTTGCGTTCCCCGGTAACGTAGGGATTGACAGGACTTCAGATAATGTCAATTTGGTGCTATCCATAAAATTATTCCCTGGTTCCACTTTTGCTGCTTATTGCAAAATAGTGTACCCTCTTACATTATCACGAGTTTGGCCTGGAGGGCTCCGGCCCTTTTCAGGGCATTAAATATAGCTATCATATCCGTTGGTGTTGCTCCTATGGCATTGAGTGTATTGGCCAGCTCAGAGACAGTAACCGACCGGTAGACGGGAATCAGGTACCCATCTTTCTCTTCCACTCCTATTATAGTGTCTTGTACTCTTTCTGTTGTACCAGCGTCGGAGAAAGGAGCGACAGGCTGCGAAACAGTTTCTGTCTCCTTGATTTTTACAACGAGGCTGCCCTGGGAAATTGCAACCGCGGATATGCCGACGTTTTCCCCTACCACGATAGTGCCGGTGCGCTCGTTAATCACCACTACCCCAGGAACGTCAACTTTGACATCGGGCATTGTGATATTATCGATAAAGCCTGCTATGCCCTCCCGGCTGATTTCACTGGGGACTTTAACTTTGATAGTACCGGCGTCAACTACAACTGCGCTGTCTTCATAAATCTGTTCGATGGCTTTGCTTATGCGCTGCGCTGTAGAAAAATCGCTGTTTCTTAGATTAAGAGTAATAAATCTATGGCCTGCTATGTATTCGATAAATGTTGCAATTTCTTCCTTTTCAACTATTGCGCCGCCGGGTATTCGCCCGACAGTCTGATGGTTCTTTGTAATCGAGGCCTTCTCGCCTGATACCGTCCAGCCGCCAATCGAGATTCCACCCTGGGCCACGGCATAAACCTGGCCGTCAAGACCTTTTAATGGTGTCGGCAAAAGCATCCCACCCTGAAGGCTCTTGGCGTCTCCTATAGCGGAAACGTCAGCGTCAATCAGGGAGCCTTCGCGGGCAAAAGGACCCAGTTCCGCTGTAACCATGACCACGGCGATATTGCCGCCCGTCAAATCCTTAGGAGTCAGAACGAGGCCCGAACTCCTTAGTATATTCGTAAGCATTTGGCGGGAAAGCAGCGTGGTGTCACCGGTGCCGGACAGACCAATAATCAATCCGGTACCTCTAAGAGGATTGCTGCGAATCCCCTGAATATCAACGATGTCTTTTATACGCTCGCATCGCCCAGCTTCAAACACGCTTAGCAAAATTGCCAATAAAAGTATTAAACGGGACTTCATAACTTTGCCCTTCAAAAAAATAAATGTTTGAAAATAACATAATTAAAACGGCCAGATAATATCGAATATTCTGCCGAGCCAGCCCGGCTTGGTATATGGCGCTGAAATACCTTTGTTATTTGTTACAATACGAAAGTCCGCAACCTGTTCGCTCTTAACAGTGTTATCAAACGCAATATCGCTCGGCCTGACTATCCCGCTCACTTCAATGATTTGTATATCACCTGCGATATTACGGTTACGTGACCCCATTACTACAAGGTTGCGATTGGGCAGAATATCCATAACAACCACAGTGATACGGTCTGTAAATTTACGTTCGTCCTTAAAATCCGCCTTGCTTTTCAACTCATTAGTGGATTCAGCATTCATACTAAAGCCGGGTATGCGGGGTAAAATATTATGATTGTTTGTTATAATCCCCAGCTCTCCGTCAAAAGCGGTTGATTTGTCGGTCTCCTTTTTCAAATCTCTTTTTGCCTTGTTATCTACCTTACTGTTTTCGCTGATCAATATGGTCAGCAGATCTCCTATACTGCGAGCCACATCGTCGGTGTATAATTCCCGCGTATTCTTGTTTCTCTTTGCCCAAATTGAATCCGCCTGCGAATCCGCCACGGGTAAAACGGAGCATAGCAGAAAACCCGTTAAGATAAATACGCCGAGAGGTGTCACCCCTGGTACCATACCTGTTTTATTGTTCATTGTTTCTCCTTCCAGCCCCCGCCGTTTTGCTTAGCGAAACGAAGCAGCGGGGGCGGCTTCAGGTCAGAAAACCGGTTCCACTGTCCCGTCTTCCTTAACCTTGGCTAAAATTATTCGTTGTGAGTTCAGATTTCGCACCCTTATATATTCACCGGCCCGCCCTTCCTGCATCGCTTTACCGATAGCCGTAACAAGAAGCAGCGGTCTTTCAATTCGAATAACAACATTCTGGTTTCGCTCAATGACAGCTTCAGGCTTGACAGGCCCAAACATATTCGGCCCAAGCACCATGTTTGCAGACAGTGTGTGCTTGGTTGTCTGGCCGTAAGGCGGCTTCCAATTGGCAGGCTCCGGCTGGCTTGATACAAACTCTTCTATCTTGACATTCGCAGAGCTGATAACCGTACCTGCAGGAATGTCAACAAGGGTTACGGCCCTTCGGGATTTGAATTTAAGACGGAAAGTTACCTCTCGCTCCTCTATTTGATTACCGTCCTTTATAACAGAAATCAGTACCTTGGCTTGATTTTTTGCAGTATCTTTGACTAAACGGGATGAGAATTTTATATCCGAATTCTTTTCAGATACGGCCAGGTCCTTGGGTATACGTATGGGTTCCCATTTGCAAACGGAACCGGAAGGTGGATTCTTTTTCAGAAAAGCGCTTGCCAACTCGACGAATTCAGTGCTTTTGATGATTTTCTGCTGCCGTTTTACTGTTACTTTTTCCGCACCGGTTAACATCACTTTTGACGCCGGTATTCCGCTGCAGGCCAATCTGCTCAAGACCATTGACCTGTCGATAACGATTTCCTGACCCACCATTGAGATTATACCCAGAGGGATTTTGGCTGCCTTGGCTCGAAGTTCTCCTTGACGAGGATTGCCCTGTATTATGCTGACTTCTCCGAGGCTGATAATATCACCCTTGATGGTGACCTCTCTCGGCAGGTAGACCTGTAGCCTGGCTTCTTTCTGTAAGTCGTTCGTTTTCGTACCCGCTGATGTTCGGCAAAGAAGAAAACAAAACATAAGTGCACAGCTTATAAATATCCTTATGCACTTATGCTCTTGTGCTCTTGTGCTCTTTCTCCTGTTCATAATGATTCCTTATCTGATGATTTCATTTGCCGTCCGAAGCATATCATCGCCTACTTTTATTGCGCGCGAGTTTATCTCATACGCTCGCTGGGCGGTTATAAGGTTGACAAGCTCAGCTACCATCTGGACATTTGATTTTTCCAGGTATCCCGATTGAATAGTGCCGAAACCCGCCTCTGCTGCCGTGCCGGTCGTTGGGGTACCGCTTGCCGGCGTTTCCGCCAGAAGATTATCACCTTCACTAAGAAGACCTGACGGATTGGAAAATCGCACTAACTGGAGAGTGCCTACAACCGACTTTGTCCCCGAAGGGTCGGTAACATTAACACCTCCGTCTTTTTCGATACTAACGGAGGTAGCGTCTGTCGGAATAGTGGTTGCCGGCTCTATGAGGTATCCCGTAGTTGTAACCAGCTCACCGTTGGCATTTGTTTGAAGGGAGCCGTCTCGTGTGTATCTTATCTCGCCGCTCGGTATAGTTACCTGAAGGAAACCTTCGCCCATAATAGCGATATCAAGGGCCCGGCCGGTACTTTGAAGCTCGCCGGGAGTATAAACTTTTATTGTGGATACGGCGTTGACTCCGCTGCCTATTTCCAGGCCTCCGGGAGAATTTATACCGGAAGACACTTCTGTGCCCGGGTCTTTGAGCTTGACGTAAAGCAAATCCTGAAAATTAATCTGGCTTCGCTTAAAACCAGTGGTATTAATGTTGGCCAAATTATTGGCAATCACGTCTACCATCTTCTGTTGGGCGCTCATGCCTGTCGCTGCGGTGGAAAAAGCTCTTAACATTATCTTGTTCTCCTTATCCGGATTCCCATTTTGCGATGTATCGCATAATGGTGACCCTCTTAATGCTTTACAAATTCAAAAGCCTAACTTGTGACCCTAACCCATAGCTACGCTTAAAATACTGCCGGAGGCTTCCCTCTGAGCTGCCACGAATTTCATATTCGCCTCATAAAGCCTGGACACCATCAGCATATCTACTAATTCGTCAATCATATTAACGTTGGATGCCTCCTGGTAACGATGTTTAACGATTATATTTTCAGCCGTAACCGGTGTTATATCCTTCTCCGGCATCCGGTAGCAGTTCTCGCCGGCCGGCACCAGCTTTTTCTCATTATCCTGGAAATTAACCAGTCTGAATTTACCTAAAGTTACCTCACCGGCACTGATACTGCCGTCGCCTGTAACGCTCAGTTGCGAGGGTAATATGTTGACCGGTATTGTAATCGGCCCTGCACTGCCTGCTACAATCCTTCCCGATGAATCCACTATCTGGCCGTTTTGATTTGTACTGAACACACCATTGCGTGTATACAGTGGGCCCGAGGGCGTCTCTATCACAAAGAGGCCCCGCCCATATAGTGCAAAGTCAAGGCCTCTGCCTGTCTCGACAATGTTGCCCTGAGAAAAATCAAATGCAGACTCCACATCAATGCCGCCTGGTGAATAACTATCCTGGCCCGTGCTCTGTGACTCAAGAGATTTTGAAAAAGCGTTACACCTGCGCTTATATCCGACCGTGCTTACGTTGGCCAAATTGTGCGTGACAATATCAAATTCTCGCATTAACGCATTGACGCTCGAACTAATTTGGGTTGTAACCTCTGCCATCTTAAACTCCCTGCGCAACTGCAGGTTTCGCAGCTCCTTCCTTTACGTTTTCAGAAAAAGGAATATTTTCAGACCTCATTTTCAGGGAAGCTGCATTCGTAACACGAATCAGCTCGCTAACGTCTGAGTCGCTCAAACCCGTCAATTCAATCGCTATTGAAAAGCCTTCTTGTAAAGCTTTGATGTGTCTAACCACGCCGATATCTTCCGCTATTTTTTCTCCCTTCGTTACCGGCTCTGCAACATTTTTTTCATCCAGCTTAAACACAACCAACACTCTGTCATCTACTTTTAATTCCAGCGGGGCCTCTATACAAAGTCCGGGACCGGCCAGCTCGGTTACAACCGCAGGTACAAATTCCGGCTGACCCCACACATCACCCGAAGAGCCTGCCGAACTTCGGTACATCCTGAAACTCTTCATACTTTTGTGACTGCTTGCGGCAAACGTTCTGGTGAACGGAAAGTATGCAACTAAAGCCGGCTTGTATACCGGAACACGCAGAAAACGCCGGCGATTGACGAAACGCAGGTCATCAGTTTGATTTAAGACCAATATGTCCCCCTTGCAGCTTACCACCGAAGTATCAAACTCCCAAACGGATGCACCAAAATAATAACGGGCATACCACACCTCCCCGAAAACAATTTTTATCGGATTTGCCAGCTTAACAGCCAGCCCCGCATCATTATTCTCTATTACAGTTGACTCAATAGTATCTGAGGGATGGCCCGTTTGGCGCACAAGGTAAATTTTCTTGCCTACGGGAATTTGACTGCTGGTTAGTCTCTTGGGTCTGGTTGACGAACCTATTGAGGCGGGAGCTCGTTTCTGGAAGCCAAGTTTTTCACGCAGGAAAAACAGTTGGGCCCTTAACTGTTCGATTTGTGCGGATGTCTGCCCTCCGGTAACGCTTTCTTCGACAATCATAGCGGCCCCTCGTTCAAAAGCGCTGCCAAGTGTGAAAATCGCCTCACTTTGCTTCAGGCCTGCTTTAGCTGCTATACTAAACAGAAGATGACTCTCCCATGCGTTCAAACCACTTCTGTTGGCATACTCGGTAAAAGGTCGATTGGTCCCACGGCGCTGCTTTGTGATACGATTACGGCTAATCCCTAAAAGCAGCAAAGATAAGATGATTCCAACAGCCGCTGCGGTCAGAACAAACCAATGCTCAGTTATAAAGCCGTTGTTGAAATTGTCGCCTGCAGCCCTCCACCGCTCCTGAGGTGTAAGTGCCAGTGCCCGGCTTTCTTGTAAAACCGCCGAGAGGCCCGAAAGCAAAACTTTGAATAACGTTGTCTTTACTTGTACGGTTGTCATCTTAAACTTGCAAATAAATTTACGTACGTTTCCACTATCTAATCTGACTGCTTAGTTCCCGCAGTATTTCATTGGCGACTTTTATGACCCCGGCGTTGGTCCGGAAACCGTTTTGGCTTTGAATCATATCAGCAAACTCTATGGCCGCATCGGCCTTGGATTTTTCCAGCGCACCTCCGTGAATAATGCCGGCGCCATCCATCATAGCGCCGGCTGCCGCCGCCTCGCCGGAGTCGGGCGAAGCTATGAAATATCCGCCGCCAATGTTTTCGAGGCCTGATGTGTTTTTAAACAACGCCATCTGCAATCTGGCGATGTTCTTCTTGGCCCCGTTGGAGAAGACGCCGACAATTACACCTTCATTATTGACCGAAACAGTTGAAAGCCTGCCTGCTTCATATCCATTTTGTTCTCTTGCTGCAGCGGTAGAAATACCTTTGAATTGTGTCAAACCGTCCAGCTTGCCTGCGGTGCCCAACTCCATCTCCACGGTTTGTGGCTTTGCAGGGTCATTTGCAAAAGTTATTACAAATCGGGGCAAATCCGAACTACTTAAACCGGCATAAGAACCATCGCTTGAATTAAAGGTTATATTCTCGATGCGCCTGTTATCCATAGTTATCTCACTGATATCGCCGGTTACTGAGGTCAGTACCATATCCCACGTGTCAGGTCTGTTCGCTCGAACAAATGCGCCGGTGAGAACGTGCTTACCACCTTGAGAATCGTAAATCGTGATATTGGCGTTTCTGATTTCTCCGCCGCCCACGGATAGTATCTCAAAATAGCCCGGCATAGTCAGCGAACCGCTGCCGGAGTACGACAGCTTGATATCTGTCCTGCTGTAGCCGTCGTTATCATCTGTTATCCGGATTTTGCCGTTGACCAAAGATGCGGTTGCGCCGCTGAGAACGTTCGTATTAAGGTGATTGATAAAATCCCCAAGTGTAGTTTCTGGATTGACCGTAAACATCAGGCCGCGACTTATTGCTCTGCCATCCGGATTATAACCGGAAATGGTAATTATTCCTGACTCCCCGGCCTCCAACTGTCCACTTATGCCTGGCTCGCTGTGAAACTGGTCAAGCCCACTAATTTTTGTAGTCATAGCAGCAACATCATCTTCGTTGGTTGTGTAAGCTATATTCGAGGCTATCTGTTGTGTTTGGGTTCCACCGGCAATCGTTACATCACTACTTAAATTGCCGGCCACTTTGATCTTTGATGTCCCGTTTGCCGGCATCACAGCACGGTAAGGAATGTGAACAGTATGATCACCGGAAGTCTGAAAACCATCACTCTCGCCCACCGAACCAATACGCTGGGGCTTATAGCCTGTGACAGGTTCAGCCAGAGTCGACTTCATATCGACCGTGAATGTGCCTGAGCGAGTATAAATATTGCGTTGGCCGTCACTCAGTACGAAATAACCTTGTCCTTCTATCGCCAGGTCAAGAGGATTGCCCGTATTTATGATATTGCTTTGCGGCATATTGGGCTTGCCCCCTGTTAATCCACTGTTGCTCACTTGCTGAGCAGCGGTGCTGCCGACATTAGTCGCCGGCTGTGATTCTATCTTTTTGCCGAGCAGCTCCGAAAAAGTGGTTCTGCCGGAATCAGAAGTGGTCGCATTAAACTCGGCCCCGTCACCGGCAATATTCTGCATCTCTTGACGAGCATGCAATCCGTTAACGTGCGCCGGTAATTCGAAATCCATTTTTCCGTATCCTTAACGACAGAACCAGACTTTTATTTCAGTTTTTGACCGTGATAACATCTTCCAACATCAGGGTATAATCTCCCGCCAGCAAAAAGATTTTTCCGTCAACGTCATTGCAGACCTCCTCCACAATGCCGCTTGTCAGCTCGGCAGTACCCGATTCTGTTTGCGTCAGAAACGTAACCTCTTTGCCTATCAGTGAATTAGCGTAGGTGCGCCTCGTAGTCGCAAGAACTTCGGCAAAGTTAGCGTTCATTGATTCGAGCTGTTGCAGCTGTGAGAATTGAGCCATTTGGGAAGCCATCTCGTTGTTGTCCAGTGGTTCGAGTGGATTTTGGTTCTGCAGCTGCGCTATGAGAACTTTCATAAAATCCAGTTGGATGCTGGTTGCTGATACCGAATCCATCAGTTTCTGCCTTTTCAAAAGAACAAAAAATAATTACAACTTTCTTTGCGAACACTGATACTCCGTACACTATTCGTGCTCTTGGTAAAAGGAGCAGCAATTGGTGTGCCATATTGACGACAGGACCGCTTTATTAACGGATAACTGCTTGTAACAAAGAAAGTTAGAAAACTGCGGAAACTGATGAGGATTGGCATAACCTGTATAAAAAATTCTCTTTAAGGACAATTTTTCCTGCGCTGCTGAAAATGTTGCCGCCTCTCGCCTGACGTATATAAATTGTTATTGTTAACTCTTTACATATCAGCAGATACCTGGACGTCCCATAACAAACGTCACCATCTCACTGTTGGTTTGGCTTTCTGTTTTTTACCTTTTTGTTTTTCTGAAATGTCCGATAAGACTTTCAAACAGCATCGGTGTCCCCTGGCCTGTTATATATCAGTGACATTATTGGCCGGTCCCATAAAAAAATTAAAGTTGTTTTTGGTCATCTGTCGATTTAGTTTCCTATCAGCTTATGGGCATGATGGGAGCGCTGTCGGTAAATTAAAAATGTCGATGTGCCCTGAAAGCAGCAAATATGGGGGAAACACTGATGGTTCGGTAACAGGATGAGCCTACGAAGGATCGTTATCGTAAGCAGGGAAGCGCAGCTCAAACAACTGGCGCAAAAGTTTGGCCAGGAAATATTTGTAGCTGACGACCTGGCCGAGGCCCTTGATATCATTGAAACGGTCGGGCCGAATTTAGTTCTTGTTGATAATCAGTTTAGTCCGGGCCGTATCAACGAATTCCACGAAGTTGCCTATAAAAATTCGATTGATGTTCCTCCTGTCGTGGTGGTGGGCAACGACGAAATTGATGTCGACCTGTCTGAAGAATTCAAGAGGATTGGGGCCTATGACTATCTGCGGGGAAGACAGGATTACAGTCGGCTGGAGCAGGTTGTAAGTCGTATCAAAAATGAATCCGGGACAGCAGATTCTGAAAGAGAGATAACTGATTATTTTCTGGATGACTATGTTGCTTCTTTCTCTATGGTTGGGAAAAGCGGAGCGCTCGCGAAAGCGCTCGGTATGATTAGACTTGTCGCCGCCAGCCGATGCAATCCGGTTCTGATAGTAGGGGACACCGGCACCGGTAAGGAGCTGGCAGCCGAGGCAATCCATAAACTTAGGCATCCGAATGAACCTTTTGTGGCTGTCAATTGTGCCGCGCTGACGGCAAACCTGCTTGAGAGCGAACTCTTTGGCCACGAAAAGGGTTCCTTCACCGGCGCCGACCGTGAGAAAACCGGGCTTTTAGAGCTTGCCGGGGCTGGAACCATGTTTCTTGACGAAATAAGCGAAATGCCGATGGACCTGCAAAGTAAATTGCTCCGAGTTCTTCAGGAAAAAACTTTCCGAAAAGTAGGTGGTATCAAAAACATCACCTGCCGCGCCACGATTATAGCTTCGAGCAATCGAAATTTATATAGGGAGACCAAAGCTCATCGCTTCCGACGCGACCTTTACTATCGTCTCAACATCTGCCCGGTTATCCTTGCGCCTCTAAAATCACCCGACCGAAGAAAGGACATCCCACTGCTGGCGGAGTATTTCCTTAAAACATCAACTATTTGTCCGGAAAAAAACAAAAAGATAACGTCCCTGACAAAATTAGCCCTTGAAGCTTTGGTAAAACACGATTGGCCCGGAAATGTACGTGAGCTTCGCAATGTTATAGAAAGGGCGATACTGCTGGAAACAACGGATAAAATCGGTCTAAGCAGTATCTTAATTGATTCAGCCGAATGCGGTGAACCGTTCAATCCCACATATAATTACACAAAGGACTTTTCGCTGGTAAAGGCCGAACGTGAACTGATTGCCAGAGCCTTGCAGGAAACAGGCTGGCAAAAAACACGGGCTGCTGCGCTTCTCGGCATAACAAGGGCAACACTATATGCCAAGGTCAAGCAGTACAATATCGAAAAAGTGTCAGGTACTATAGGGCACTTGCCAGCAGATTCTCAAAATCAAATCTCAGCACCAACCTCATCTGAGTATGTAACTTCCATATAATCAAAGACTTAGAACACCTCGCCGAGGACTTTACGGACCTGTCGCCCCTGTTGCACATTGATATTATAGGACCTAATAGCTTACCAATAGGCGTTACAGAGGCGTGGCAGCCTCAAATACACTTTGGACATCCCCTTGAAAACCTGTACATATTCCTGTCAGAAAATCTGTCGGCTCGTCTAAATTCCTGACATCCCTGTGCAATACAGACGAAATGATGAAATTAAGATAAACGCCTTTAACACGTAAAAGCCCTCTAAACGCACTCGGCCCGCAATGCAAGCCGAATCTGGCACAACTATTGCTGTTCATTAAAGAGGTTATGGTATACGCCCTCATTGGCTTTCTTGAGTGAGAAGAGCGTTAATTGGGACTAAATTGAGAGCGAACTTGGAAGTTATGGCGACAGAAAATCAAAAAGATATTCTTCAGGATAGTGCCGAAAGCCAGGGACCAGTGGACGCCGAATTATTCGCGGGCCAGGTTTACGAGGAGCTCTCGGACAGTGAAATTTTCACTGGTGACGAAGATTTTCAACTATTTCTGGCCAGCCAGGCAAGAGTACAAACCGCCGCAAGGCGTACCCGGCGAGCCAACCCTGCTCCAGGCCAGCTTCCTGACGTGCAGACTCATCACAGGAATTTCTCGACCTTACAGAAAGTCCTCGCTGTCAGCATTATCATAATTGCGGCAATAGTGGTATTTACATTGTTAAAATCTCCTTTATTGCTTGTAACCAACCGACATACACCACCCGTCGCCCAACAAACAGTTCCTGCTAAACCGGCTGTTGAGGTTCCTAAACAGCAAAGGCCGGAACAAATACAAAAACCTGAACCTGCGCCCACGCCCACAACCACACCCATACAACCTTTGTCACTGAAAGTCGCTCAAGACCTTTATCTGCAGGCTGACTATAAAAAGGCCTACGCCGTTTATAACCAGCTTAGCCAAAGCCTGCCGACAGGGACTGAAGAGGAATTAATGAATGATTTCTTTAAGCTGAGAATGGCTCTCTGTATGAGAGGCATCCGGAACACCCAAAATATCACCGCCGAATCCGGGAAAGCAGGTGATTCCGACCGGGCTTACCACTTATTTGGAACTCTGTTACTAAGTCGCTCGCCTGTTGTAAAGATGCTGGCTAATTACTACCTGAGCTTTATTGAGCTGCAAAAAGGACAATATATAAGAGCACGAACCAGGGCTTATCAGACTATTGCCTTAATTGACGCCGTGGATTTCGACAACTCCTGGACCGCGTCACTAAGACCCGACTGTCACTTCCTGATTGCCGAATCGATGACCAGATATATCCTTTCATTATGCGATGCTGACAAAGACCTTCCCGGCCAACTGTGGAGTACCATTGTAGAGGTAGACCCTTTCAGCAATCTAAACGAATCACAACTATGTTCACTCTTGAATTACGGTTCAGAGCAGTTAAACAAATCTCTGCTGGGCCCGCAAATTCAAAGGCTTGAAAACGAGGATGCTTCATGGTCGGTTGTTTGCTATGGGGCATCTATCGACGAGCTGCTGGTGAGATTTGCCGCTAATTCCGGCCTTAATATTATATGGCATCTAAGTAATACACCGGTCCCGGAAGTGGGAAAAGAG
>CAYVIT010000008.1:11558-26930 GCA_964451425.1 uncultured Pirellulales bacterium | reverse complement strand
GCTGCCCGGCACAAACCTGCTTGTCTGTTTCTGCCAGAAGTAACAACACTGCAATTTTTAAGAATTGCAGCCGGTCACATAGGATTGTTGGCGCGTCTGGACAATGAAGGCGTTGTCAACATTTACAATCCGGCTGATTACCGCTCACTATCGGAACACAAAGATATGCTTACCCAGGAAGCCGTTTCATTGTGGCAAAGGTTTTTATCCGTGTTCCACAGCGACCAGCGCGTCCCCAACGCTCATTTTGCTATAGGACTTCTAAAGGCCCAAACCGACTATGTCGCTGAGGCTGTCGCAGAATATAAATTGGTTGCTAATCGCTATGCGCAGTCATCTCTGGCACCGTTTGCCCTGTCACATTCGAGCAAACTCAAAGCCGCTCTTCGGGACTATAACGGCGCACGTCAGGACTTAACACAGCTTGTCGAGCAATATCCTGAGAACGAGCTTTCCGGCCGGTCTTGTCTGCATCTTGCTGACGCCACAATGAAAGCCGGACTTTCAAATGAAGCCGGGCGACTTTACAGCAAAGTCTATCACCTTGGGCTGTCTCTTGAATCGCAGATTGCATCTGCATTTGGAGCGGGCAGATGCTTTTATGAACAAAAAGACTACGAAGCGGCGGCAAAATGGCTGACTCGATACATCGACCTTGTAAAGATGCGCAAAAGCAAAAAATTATACTCGGCCTGCCTCCTTCTGGGTAAAAGCAACCTGGCTCTGGGAAAAATCCAACAGGCTTGTGACGCCTTTGAAGCCGTCCTCAGTGGACCGGCAGAACTGCTGAGCGGGCGGGAATACGCAGAGGCCCTCTCATCCCTCGTAGAGGCAAAAATAGAACAGGCCGATTTTATCGAGGCGCTGGCAATATTAGAAAACACACGTTCAGGGCGGTTATCGGCAGAAGAATCTATGAAGCTGCTGCTGTTAAAGAGCAGAGTCTTACGAGATATGGGACTCGTCAACGAAGCTGTTGCAGCGATTGGTGACAGAGCGCAATATACCCTTGACCCACAGGCGAAAGCCTCAATATCTTTAGAATTAGCCAAATGCTATAGTGCTAAAGGAAGTCTGCAACAGGCCCGAAAGGAGTTTTCCGAAATCCTTATGATTGTCGAACCGGGGCCTTTGGCACACGAAATCGCACTCGAATTAGCTGATGTTTGTCTGAAACTTGGCCACAGTTCCCAAACCATCTCGGTTTGCTCACAGCTCCTAAACTTGCGCCCAACAGAGACGATAAAGCAGAAGGCCTTGAATATACTGGCAGCAGCCTATACTCAGCGGAAAGATTATGACCGGGCGGCATTGGCACTTTTGGGCAGGTGGAATGTGGTAAATGCAGAAAAGGAAAAACCAACCTTAGACAAACCGATTCCGTCGGACCAGTCACTTCCTGCAGGAAAATAGAATCTTATAGAACAGGATGGTTAACGCAATGATGTATATAACTAAAAAGGTAAAGCCGGACTCGATTTTTGAACACGCCTGTCAGAAGTCCGCCTATGGCGGATTTCCGCATCGAGTATCGCTTAAGGTTTTTCTCATTCTTTGTGTTTCGCTCTTCTTTTTCTGCTTCCTGACATCCCCTCTCAGCGCACAAATACCGTCGGTAAAACTTAGCCCAACCGATCTTCTAATGCCTTATTTAGAACAGGCTCTACAGGATACTAATAGCCCGGCCATTCAGACACAGGATACTAAGGTTGGTCCAACCGATCTTTTAATGCCTTTTTTAGAGCAGGCTCTCCGGGACGAGAATACTGCTGCTGTTCAGATGCATTATGCAAATATCGGTTCAATCCTGCAGGAGGAGCCACAAACAGGTGATACCGAAACTGCAAACCCTGTCGTGGAGGTCAATCAGGAATTGCCGCGGACACTTTCTGCTGTTCCGGCAGGTATCAATAATCCCCTCGGACGCCAATTGTGGAGAGCAGGCATTGGTTTTTATGAAGACCAAAACGATAAATCCGGCAAAAGCGAGCTCAGACGATTAATCGAACAAATTCGCGCTTTTGAGGTCAAACCGCCGGAGCATCATTCTGAATCTGTTTTTACAATTGAGCCGATAGTACCGGCAACTGAACCTAACAAAACACAATCCGACGTAGAGCTGACAGAAGAAACCAAGAAGAAGACAATTGAATCCGAGCTGCCATACGAGCCTGTAACCGACAAGACATTGCAAATGCTCGCAAATTCCACACAAGACCCCAACCAGATGGACAATCCTTTTGGTTTGGGGGAGATTTTGTACTTTAGCGGCCGCTTAAGAGAAGCGGTTCCGTTTTACCGGCAGGCGCTTAATCGAATCGACAAGGACAAGGCCGGGTCAGAGCAGAACAGGGCCTGGATTTTATTCCAATTGGGTAACTGCCTGCGGAATTATGACCTGCCGGCAGCAAAGAAGATGTACGTCCAGCTCGTTACGGAATATCCCGAGTCGACGTGGGCGGACCTGGCCAAAGTCTGGGAAAAACTAATCGACTTGTACCTCAAAGACAAACCCGAAACCCTGATTAACGAACGTTAGTTGTAGATTATTAGTACAACATTTTCAATGGAACACACAATATGCCCGAAGTCAGCTGCAACGAAGTAAGTAATATAAACCGGGACCAACGGCAAAGGAACTCCGAGAACATCGCCAATGTCTTGATTGTTGATAACGACCCTGAGCTGGTTCGGTTTATGCTTGAAATTTTAGCCGGCAAGGGAATTCTGGGACATCTGGCGGGTGATAAAAAAGAAGCGATTGACTTCCTCGAAAAGAACAGTTGTGACCTCGTATTCACCAGCAACAGGATAAGCGTCTGCTCCACAAGGCGAGGCCAGTCACCGGACGGTTTCGAGCTGCTGCAGAAAATCAAAGAAAATTCGCCTGAGCTGCCGGTGTTTATGATAGCAGACATTCAAAAGCAGAAAGAACAAGAATCGGCGGAGGTGATAATTGAGACAGCAGTCAATGCTATTCGTATGGGTTGTAATGATTTCCTCATCAAACCGCTCAACCGTGAAAAAGTTGAGAACTTAATTGATACTTTTCTGCCCAACCACTGCGTCTCAGCGGTAGCTTCCGCCTACGAGGGCACCGACCGTCTTTATCAGATTGTGGGAAAAAATCCAAAAATGATTCAGACTATCGAGTTGGCCAAGAGAGTCGCTCCAACCTCAGCGCCTGTTTTAATATGTGGTGAAAGTGGAACAGGCAAAGAGCTGCTTTCTTTTCTTATTCATCACAAAAGCAAGAGAGCCGAGGGGGCATACATTAAAGTTAATTGTGCGGCCTTAAGTGACTCCCTTCTGGAAAGTGAGCTGTTTGGTCATGAGAAAGGCGCTTTTACCGGCGCCTACAATCAGCGCAAAGGCCGATTCGAAATGGCTCACGGCGGGACACTGCTCCTCGACGAAATTACCGAAACACCGATAAAGTTTCAAGCCAAACTATTACGCGTACTTGAACAGCAGGATTTTGAACGGGTCGGCGGAAATAAAAATATCAGGGTGGATGTACGAATAATAAGCACTACAAACAAAGATTTATTGCACGAAGTTAATCAAAACAGATTCCGTCGGGACCTTTACTATCGACTAAGCGGTGTAAGATTAGTCATTTGCCCTCTGAGAGAACGCCAGGAAGATTTGACCGACCTGGTATGGCATTTTGTCAATCTTTATGCCCGTGAAGCGCAGCGTCATATCACTAAACTTGACCCGACAATGATAGACATTTTCGCCAAATACAACTGGCCCGGCAATGTTCGGCAATTACGAAATGTTGTCCGGACATCGCTGATTTTGGGCAGCGGCGAAACTTTGTCTTTAGCCGATGTCTCGTGGCTCTTTGATGAGCTGCAGCCGCTGACACAGGAGAAAACAAGTGTCTGTAATTCGTCGTACGAAATATGCTCGGATGACCCCGCGTTTTCGTGCGAAGGCGGTAATAGCGACGGACTGGCAGGGCTGCCTCTTGAGCAGGTGGAGCGAAGGGCAATTTTAGATACTTTACGCAGGACAGGAGGCAACCAGACGAAAGCCGCGAAGGTATTGGGCATTAGTGACCGAACGCTGAGAGGGAAAATACACAGGTATCGGCAGCAGGGCTGTCTGCAGTCAGCTTGATTAAAGTATTCTTACAAAA
The DNA here is from genome assembly GCA_964451425.1 of uncultured Pirellulales bacterium. Classification (GTDB taxonomy): domain Bacteria; phylum Planctomycetota; class Phycisphaerae; order Sedimentisphaerales; family Anaerobacaceae; genus CS2-K091. The sequence continues at coordinate 22,783 of CAYVIT010000008.1, read as the reverse complement.
TTTGATTGAGGCAAGAAAATGGCAGATAAAGATGATGCAAAAAACCAGGAACAGGAACAGAAGGAAGATGCAAAGGCGGACTCAGGTGATAAGAAGGCCTCAGGCGGCCGGTTGTTGTGGATAATAATGGCTGTTGTAGTAATAATCAGTGCCGGCGCGGGCTTTGGGCTCGGTCGGCTTTTTGGCAGTTCACAAACAAACCAGGCCGAGAAGTCCGTCGAAGCCGGCTCAACTCAGTCACAGGACGATACCGGGGATTTGACCACCAAGGAACCTCAGGATAACTGGTACTGTGATTTGGAACCTGTCGTTGCAAACCTTAACGAACCCTCCGTCACACGCTACGTGAGAGTAACTCTGACGCTGGTTATGGATGCTCAGGTAGACCAAAAAAAAGGAACTGCTTTTATTGAAGAGAAAAAACCCATCTTAACAAACTGGCTTACTATCTACCTTGCAAGTTTAAGTCTTGAAGATATAAGAGGCGATAGAAACCTCAAACGTGTTCAATCGCAGATAGTCGACGGTTTTAATGAAAAACTTTTCCCTGACGCCAAGCCTCAGCTCAGGCGGGTTCTTTTTAAGGAGTTCGCCGTACAATGAACAGCGTACACGCCGGTAACTTAAGCAGAGAAAAGATACAACAGCTTCTCACGACTGTAGGCTCCGAGCCAAATGAGGACAAAGCACAAATGGAGGCTGCTGACTATGATTGGCAGCAGCCGCATTACTTCAGCAGCGAGCAGCTCAGCAAACTCGACGAACTCACGAAAGAAGCAGCTAAGGAAATGGCGGAAAAATTCGCTAAGTTTTGTAATAATGATTTCGATATAACAATTGTGTCTGCAACCGAGCACTTCGCAGCCGAGCTTCGCAGTCAGGACGAGAGCATGCAGACTTATTGCCTGACTTTCGGTTCCGACCAGGACCGTCAATATGGACTTATTTGTATACCGGCGCAAACTGCGTTCATCTGGGCAACACAATTGCTTGGTGATTCCGAGTCCAATGAAGACTCGGAAAGAGAGCTGTCGCAATTGGAAGAATCGCTTCTCCTGGATATCGCCTCGGCCCTGATTGAGGCTTTTTTCAGCCACTGTGAAAACTGTGATGTCAAGACGGGTCAGAGCCTCGATAAAAAACCCCTGCCTCTTGAGCTGCAGGACACGGACGCGCTCTGTAAAATTACTTTTCAGGTCAGGAAAACCGACCAGGAAAATGGGTCCGATGCCTATATTTTAATACTCTGCAGCGAGCTTGAACCTTTTGTCGGCAAAACCTCAAAAGCTGCCGATAGAACTTCCGCTGCGGATAGTTCAAAAGCAATACTTGAGCACATGCAGCCAATAAAGGTTTCTATTCGGGCCCGGTTGGCTTCTACAGTGCTTACTTTTGAGCAGATAGTGAATCTTCGTCCTAATGACATACTGCTGCTTAATAAGAGGATTGATGAGCCGCTCGAATTGCTTGTAGGCGGCCGAACCGTTTTTCGTGGTTGGCCCGCAAAATCAGACGGCCGGCACGCCGTCGTAATCGCTGCGGAAACCGAAACCAATAAGCAGGGTTCGGGAAACCCGGTTCCGTTTTAATATATCTCGAAAATGTAATTCAAAATAAAAACACTTAATAGCAGGAAACCAAAATATGGCAGAAACAACCGAAGAAGTTCAGGAAAAGCAGGACCAGCAGGACAATACTGAAATCCAGGATTCAAAAAAGCAGGCACAGTCCGTCGATTTTGCCGAGGCCGCTGAGGGCGGCGCTGCTGGTTCCGGAGCGAGTTTGGATATTTTACTGGATATGAACATCCCTGTTACGGTCACTGTCGGCCAGGCAGAGATACCCGTTCGCCGGCTTTTACAGCTCGGACCCGGTTCGGTATTGAAACTCGATAAACCCATTGAAGAGCCGGCGGATTTGTACCTCAAGGACAGTAAGTTTGCCACCGGAAACGTAGTAATCGTAGACGGGCAGTTCGCCATTAGAATTCAACAGATTCTCGGCGCCGGCGCTGTTGCCGCTGCCGCCGCGCCTACTAAGGCTGTCGAGGCATAAATAAGAAAGAAGCGCAATGGCGGATTCTGCACAACAAGGTTCAACGGGATTGTCAGGGTATAAGGGACGAAAATCTGCGGATGCAAACTTCCTCAAGGCTCCTTCTGCAACTCGCAGCAATGTTATTTTGGCCTTCGGCCTTATGGCCGTGCTCGCCACACTTATAATCCCTCTGCCCACACCATTGATGGATATGCTTCTGGCCTGCAGCATATCACTGGCTGTGGCTGTTTTGATTGTTACTCTGTCGTCAAAAGAGGCCCTCGAATTGTCTACTTTCCCATCCCTGCTGCTTTTTGTGACGCTGTTTCGGCTTTCTCTTAATGTTGCTTCAACCAGGTTGATACTTTTGCATGCAGACGCGGGGAAAATTATCCGGACATTCGGTGATTTCGTTGCCGGCGGCAGTTTCGTTGTCGGTCTGGTAATCTTCTTAATACTCGTAGTCATACAGTTTATAGTAATCACAAAGGGTGCCGAGCGGATAAGTGAAGTTTCTGCACGCTTCACTCTTGACGCCATGCCCGGCAAACAAATGGCGGTTGACGCCGACCTTAACGCCGGAACTATCACCGAGGAGCAGGCTAACGAACGCAGAACAAAAATCGTCAAGGAAAGTGAGTTCTACGGTGCAATGGATGGTGCCAGCAAATTCATTCGCGGCGACGCAAAGGCCGGGCTGGTAATCACCGCCGTCAACATCATTGGCGGCATAGCTATGGGGTACTCACGCGATATGTCCATTGCCGATGCTGTCAGGACCTATTCCATCCTGTCCATCGGCGACGGACTCGTCAGCCAGATACCATCGGTAATAATCTCTGTAAGCTCAGGCTTTTTGGTAACCAAAATCTCGTCACGCCACAGCGTCGGCCAGGACCTGGGCAGACAGTTTCTTAAGGCCAGCCAGCCGTTGGTTATAGCGGCTTGTATCATTGGTTTGATGGCACTCGTGCCGGGCCTGCCCAAAATACCTTTTCTTTTCCTCGCCGTCGGCGCCGCTCTGCTCGCAAGAGTAGCGGCCAAAGCTGAAAAAAGCAGGGACAAAAAACACGCTGCCCCTACACAGGCAAAGGCTGATAAACAGCCCGTAGAAGAGCTGCTGGATGTCGATAGAATCTGCGTACAGGTCGGCGTACGATTAATTACTATGGTTGACCCACGTAAAGACAGCGCTATCTTTGAACGTATCGGAGCGTTGCGGAGAAAATTCGCACAGGAGATGGGTATCGTTATACCACTGGTTCGCCTGCGGGACAATATTACGCTCGAACCCACTGCTTACGAGATTAGGCTGTTCGACCATACCGTAGCAAAAGGGCGATTGGAGCCTGATATGTTCCTCGCTATGGATTCCGGTAATATACAATCGAAAATCGAGGGCATTGAAACTACAGAACCTGTTTACGGCCTGCCCGCTCTCTGGATTACACAGGCCAACAAGGAAAAGGCGGAACTAAACGGATATACCGTCGTCGACCCTGAGTCCGTCTTTATTACACATCTGTCCGAAACACTGCGAAAACACGCAGACGAATTGTTGACCCGTGAAGATACACAGCTTCTTGTTGACAGGCTTCGTAAAACTCAACCATCGTTGGTAGGAGAAGTTGTCGGAGCCGACAGAGAAGTTTCCATTGGACTGCTTCAACGTGTGCTTAAAAATCTTCTCAGGGATGGAATACCAATTCGTGATTTAACAACCATACTGGAATCGCTTGGTGAGCACGCTCCAAAAACTAAAAACCCTATCGCTTTAACAGAGATGGTTAGAAAGTCGTTAAGTAGAACCATTACCGAAAACTCAAAGGACGAGAGTGGTAAAATCCTGGCCATAATCCTCGACCCTACCCTCGAGCATCAGATGACCTCAACTTTGAGACAGGAAGCAGAGGCAATATCTCTGTCCCTGCCGACTGAGATAATAATGGACATAAGCAGAAAAATCGCACAAGCATGGAAAACAGCGATGGACCAGGGCAGGGACAAGGTGGTTTTGGTGTGCGATTCGAGATTACGAGCGTCTCTGTCAGCGATGTTATCACGAACAGTGCCGTTGTTGCCGGTCGTGGCTTATGATGAAATCGTGCTCGGAACAGAAATAGAACCAATAGGAACAATATCTATTTCCCCCAATGGCGGACTCGAATCGTTGGAGCCAAAGGAGCAGGAGCTTGCTGCAGTTTCAAATTGATAATGTAATTCGCTGCAAAATACAGGTTGATAGATTATGCCGTTAAACAGTCGGTCAATTGCGGTTAGCATTGCGGTGATATGTTTCTTCACCATAGCCATTATCGGCTGGAGCAGCGGTCTTTCGCCGTTCACCTGCTGTAAGAGGGCCCTGCTGGGCGCAGCGGCTGCGTATATAGCAGGCCTCTGGGCTGTAAAAGCTATTAACGCTATTTTGATGAACGCGATTATTACCAACCAGATAAAACGACAACAGGAAGAAAACAATGCCGGTAGAGACTGAAAATATTACCGAGCGCCAGTCTGTTAAAAAGCACAAAGCTGATACTGCTTCCACCGTAAGCTGTCCCGTGGATTGCCCTCAAAGCAAAGCTGCAGGGGCTTTGGGAATGCTCGAAGACAGCCGAAAGCACCGAAATACCGCCGCATTACGTGTATACACCGGCCAAAGAACACAATCGGTCAAGAATGAGCAAATAGCCGAATTTTTGCCTATGGTTCATAAAATAGCCCACCGTGTAGTAACGTATTTGAAGCCTCCATTGTCATTTGAAGATTTGGTTTCTGCCGGTACTGTTGGCCTGGTCAAGGCCGCCCGCGATTTCGACCCGTCCTACTCCGCCGAATTCAAAACCTATGCCTATACTAAGATCAGAGGAGCTGTTCTGGATGAGCTGAGAGGCTGGTCATTTGTGCCCGCAAATCTCAACAAGCAGATACGCAGTGCCCTGCAGATGGCACAGAAAATCGCCGAGCGGACAGGCACCGCCCCTACGGATGCCCAGTTAGCTGAAAAACTTGGAATAACAGTTGATAAACTCTATGAAACGCTTGAAAGTGCCCGTGCACAGCATTTTGTTTCAATCGATGCCCCGGGAGAGAGCACACCAGCCCTAAGTGATCTTTTAATGAAGGCCGACACGATCACTCCTGCGCAGCAGATAGAACGTGCCGAACTTATAGATAAGTTGACCGAGGCGATTCAACAGCTGACGAAGAGGCAGCAGCAAATTATTCTGCTTTATTATCAGCAGCACTTAACGATGAAGCAGATTGCTGAGGTCTTTGAAATTACCGAGCCGCGTATTAGTCAGCTGCACGCGAGTGCTTTATTTAACCTGTCCCTGAAATTAAGGCAGTGGAAAAATGGCAGATAATGATTCTAATACAGTAAAGCCGGTGGAAATCTTGCAAAATATTCCCGTGTTAACTCCCGCCGGACGTCGTGAACAAAGAAAGAATCGTCGGCAGCCACACGGGAAAAAAACAAAACTTTCAGAACAGGAACAAAATAACCTGGATGCGGCCCCTGTGTCTTCTGTCGAAGACAGAAACGGGGGTAGTGAGCTTGGCGAAAACGAAAATGACCGGTCCGCCTCTGGCGGAATCGATTATTGTGCGTGATTCCAAAACTTCTCTTACAAAAAAGAAAGATTGGAGCAGCAAATGGCAAAAGCAGCAGGACACATTCTAAAGGGCGATGACGTTAAACTCGAAGGTCAATTCCATCTGAATGTGGGGCCGGTGCAGCCCCCGACAGGCGGACAAAAGACAACAAGTCCGGCTCTGGCCGCGCCCAAGGCGCGTATCGTGGAAAACCATCCCGAATTCGCTGTTATAGAAGTAACGTGCTGCTGCGGTATGAAGACGAATTTAAAATGTGAATATGCCGGCTCCAAGACCCCCGGGGAAACCAAAACACTGAACAGTCAGGCGGCTGTCTCTGGTGAAATGCCTGACAAACAAATGGTAAATGGAGAATAATAAAATGAAAACCAAACCAAAAATCATCTTGTCATTAATCTTGTCACTGCTGATTTTTTTGCCTGTCGGCTGCACGCTCACTAAAGAACCGGGCAAACTCAGTATTCTGCCCGTCTCTGCCCGGCAGCCGGAACCAAATGTCAAGCAGGTTTCAAGTGATGCCGTCGGCAATAGGTTCCAGGAACCAGCCGCGCAGAGCCAAACACCGGTGGAATCTGCGATAGAATTATCGCAAAAATACGCCAGGCTTTCTGAAGAGGCCGCTTTCATGCAGCAGCAAAACAAAGACCTGATAACAAAAAACCGGCTGTTCATAGACCAAAACACCACTCTTAAGGCCCAATTGCAGCAGACGCAGAAGGAATTGACTGAGGCAAATGAACTTATGGTTGAAATGCGTATTGAATTGAATAATTGGCAAAACAACATCCTGGGTTTTCGCGGCGAAATACGTGACGCCGAAACTGCTCAACTGCAGGCATTGCTCAGGATACTTAAAATTCTCGGCGGTGATAGCAAGGCCGAATCAGTTCAGTATGAGAAGGTAAGCTCAGCAGACGTTACGTCCGGTGAAACCGGCAGGTCTGAACTGTAGCCAATCTGAAATTCTTTAGGTGAAGTAAATGAATACCTTGAAAACAATATTATCGTTCCCTGTGCTTCCTGCTCCGTTGTTCATATTTCGTATCCACGAGAGGATATGGCATGCGATTTACGCTTCACGATTCACAATATTGTTATTGCTGCCGGTTCTCTTCTCGGCCTGCCAGCTTTATACAGTAACCCCGCCGCTCCCGGATTTCTATTATCAAAATCCGGATAAGGACTTGTCATCCGTTGGCAGGACCGCCTTAGTCGAGCTGAACAACTATTCGGCTTATCCACAGATTTCAACTGATGTAACCGAAGCGCTTTTTCAGGCGCTGCAGAAGAAACAACGTTTCGGATTGGCCGTCGTTGACCGAAGTGAACCTGCATGGCGCAGTTTACAAACGGAATTAGACTCGTCTGCCCAGATACAAAGTATGCAGGTCCCGCCAACATACACCCTCGATGAGTTAATCGCAATTCGCAAAACATTAAAGTGTGATGCGGTATTGGTTGGAACTATCACTCAATTCAGGCCGCACCCTCATATGGCCGTCGGTCTTCGACTCAAACTTGTAGACCTCAGGGATGGGCAGCTACTGTGGGCTCTTGAGCAAATCTGGGATACTTCCGATAAAACAACTGAGCATCGGATAAAAAGCTATTTTCAATATCAGATACGCTCGGGTTATGCACCTTTGCGTGAACAGTTAGCGGTCGTTAGTCCGCTTGAGTTTATGAAGTTTGTAGCTTATGAGGTGGCTGAGACGCTATAGTACAAAACAAATGCTAACAAACTTATTTCTTCGTCCGGCAAAAAACGTCGACTTTAGAAAAAAATTGAAATTTCAAAAAAAGTCCTAAAGTTTTATCGATAGTATGCGAAGAAGATTATGGAATAACATTGAGAGAACAGTATGCAATGATAGGCAAAATTGACTCCAATCAAATTCGAGAACTTTTGGAAGAACTATCTTCCAGGCAGCCCAACGCCGGCAGCGCTATTCCAAATAATGATACGGACGTATCCGTGCAGGTTAATCATGCCTCACTTATTAACCAGGCAATGCAGGCCTCACAAGCGGACGAAGATGTTGTAGGCGCGGCACGAAAGCTTTTGCGGTCCGGACAACTTGAAAGTACGGAAAACATTCGAGAAGCCGCAGAAAATATCGTAACGTTTGGTATATAATAACCTTAAGTAAGAAAGTGGTAAATCACAAGCTCGACCACGGAAGGTCGTTACAAAAGCGTGAACGGATTTTACACACTCGGCGAGGAAATGTGTAAACTTGGCACCCCGAAGGTTACTCATCCCTCGCCGTTCCTTTGCTTACAACCTGGGCTGTGAAAAGACCCTGTATCGTAGAGCAGCGTCCTGTTAAAAATGGAATTGAATACCATAATTATCGGCAAATTCAAAAAGCTCTGGATATATTACATCCTGCAGAGTTTATTGGCTGCCGTTGCCCTCTTTATCATCGTCCTCGTCCTGGGCAAAGACAAAATGGTCGTAATCAGTGCGATGGGCGCCACAAGTTTTATCGCATTCGCAATGCCCAAAGCCGCCTCCGCTAAAACAAGAAACATTCTTGGCGGTCATCTGGTCGGCCTGGCCTCCGGAGCGATATTCTATTTCACCGCTCTGCCTTATTTCATTGAGTATCCCTGCGCAGTCGGGCTCGCGATTTTTCTAATGGTAGTTTTGGACGTCGAACACCCGCCGGCTGCAGGTACGGCCCTGGCCGTCGTGATAAATGAGGTCTCTCCCCCCGTTTTTGTCGCTATAATGACCAGCTCGCTGATACTGTCTCAATGCCGCTATTATTTAAGAAACCACTTGAAAGATTTGGTTTAGGCTGTCTTTCGAGTTATTGACCCCTTACCCGCAATTTTCAGAACCGGACCTTAAAAGTAGCAATCGAAAATTCGGGCGGTTTGGCCATCGTCCATAGATGCACTTGTTATCTCTAACAGGCGTGTGTAAGTAACCGGATGCCCGGCGTATTTGTACTGAGCAATCCCCTTAATTTTGTTGTGGAAATTATTTGACGTACTCACCCCGTTAGAAGTAAACCAATACGCGCCCCTGCGAGAGCTTACCCACGGACTTCTAACGGGGCTTACATAACGAAGTGTATTACTGCCTTTGTCGAGAGGTTTAGAGCTAACAATTCTGCATGAAATTTTCTTTATCATTTCATCACACTCACAACAAAAGCTATTTTAGCACATTCAAAAGAACACATCAAGGCTAATCGCTTAAGGATGTGCCATAGGCACGGGACTTTTAATATCGAACCGTAAACTGCTTGTAATAAAGTGATATTATAGGACAAGGCAGGGCGTTTTCCAAAGCAAATTTATGTTTGAAACCTATTGGGTCTGCGAATAGAATGCTCTTTACTAAGGTTAGTCTTGAATTTCAGTGCTCAGACATCGGAAAGGACTCTGCCTATGCAGATTATTGCAAAATGCCCGGGATGTGGCAGCACCCGCTTGCTTGATGCCGGCGCCGCCGACCGTCGCGTAAGATGCCGCAGGTGCAGGATGTTATTCAAAATCCCCAGACTGAACGAGGTCTCGAAAGCAATTAAGGTGATAAAAAACGCCAAGAGCACTATTTACGTGGATGAAGTCGGCAAAAGCTACGGCTAATGCATGCGGATTAGCCGTTAGTTTCTGATGTGGAAAATTATCTGCCGGAGGTTTTTATTTCACCTTCAAGGCCGACATAAGCTATTCATCACGCCGTTGGTCAAGGATGTGCCGAATGACATCAGGTCTGCTGAGAATACCGACTACTTTTCCTTTTTTTGAAGTGACCGGAATCCGTCTGAAATAATTAATCATCATAAAGTCACAAATAGTCTGAAGGCTGTCATTTTCGTTATAGTGAACCGCAGGTTGTGTCATAAAATGACGAACGGTTTTATTTTTTTCGTCTTCATCGGCGTAAAATAATCTCAGGCAATCCTTCTCTGTTACAACTCCCACCAAATTCATATCATCGTCAACAACAGGCATACCTGTAATTTCATTGTTTATAAGAAGCGCCATTGCCTCATATATCGGCGTCTCTTTTTTTACTCTGACTACCTCTGTTGACATAATGTCTTTTGCCTTGAGCACCGAGTTTTTCCTTTCATAACCCGTCTTGGCGACATCAGGGTATTTCATGAAGATGGCTAAAGTTTCCTGTCTGCTTTTTATCGGGAGATTTAGGCTCGCCTTTTTTGCTGGCCGGCGATTTCGGCTCACCTGTACCAAGCGCCTTTTCGATTCTTGATATTCTCGAGGAAAGCCCTGTTAACTTTCTGTCGATGGAATCTAATTTTCTTACAACAGTCGCCAGGTCGGCTTCAATCCTGATTAAATTCCCTTCGGTAAGTCCCATATACCGATCCATCAGGCGTTCATAAGCATCTATGGCACGTGCTGCATCGGTTCTGTATTCCGGTATGGCAACCTCTGGCCGGACCTCATAAGTTCTTTGGCCGCCTTGAATGGATTTAGAAAACCAAATCACTATCACACAGGCAGCAAGGCCCGTGGCAGCGGTCAATAAAGCCTTGGTTCTCATAAGATTATCTCCTTTTTCTCTTTGTAACTGACTAAGTGACAAGCCATCGTTCATATATCGGCAAAAGACCGGTGGAAAATCAGAGATTCAGAAGAAAAGTCGTATCTAAAGTCAAAAAAGCTCAAGCTGCAATTAAGCGGACTTTTCACCCGTTAATCTCAATATATCGAAAAAGTTCTTAAGGTAACGACCAAAGATATCGAAAATAAGAAGGGAAAGTATGTCGAAAATGGTTGAATTGTAGTTTTATGGAAAGTGTAAAACAGAGCACAGGGACGTAAAACGCAATAGGATGTGTTTAATAATACCCCAATAAAGGATTAAATCTGACAAATGGCACCCTCACAAACAATAGCCGAGTCTCAGGTTATAGAATTAGCGGAAAAATCATTTGATACATTTTGTGAAGATATTTCCGGTATGTTCGGCATAGATATGAAGTGTGTCCCACAGCCGGTTGGGCACGAAACTGTAAAAGATATTCAGGCACGTTTTCAGGACTTGGCGGTCGTCTACTCCGCCAGGGCCGAAGGCGCACTCGACAGCACTCTCAGATTAGTGTTCGACCAGCAGGGACTATTCATCCTGGCCGGTGTCGTTGCTATGCAGCCCGAGCAAATGATTCTCGAAGATACAAAATCCGGCTCACTCGAAAAGGCTGCGAAAACAAGTAATATATTAAAAGAAGTTGGCACTGCACTGACCGGGGCCTGGGAAAGAATTTTCAGTAAAGGATTGGATGGTCACGGCCGATTTGTACTAACCGATACTTTTGTCGGCAATCCCTGGGATACTTCCGAGGAAAAGATAGGCCTGGCCGCAGATGAAGAATTTGTCTTTGTTCCATACGAGATGACTGTCGGACCCTATCCGGCTTTTAAGTGCGGCGTCATTTTCCAAAAAGCAATCTTCAATGAAATATCTGAGCCTGAGACCGACCAGCTCGAACCTACTGAGCAAATAGCTGAGGAAGAAGTTGAAGAGAAAGCTCAGGTGGAGCCGGAACAAGCGGCACAGGAAAATACTGAGGAGAATATCGCGG
>CAYVIT010000008.1:0-11458 GCA_964451425.1 uncultured Pirellulales bacterium | reverse complement strand
GCTCAGGTGGAGCCGGAACAAGCGGCACAGGAAAATACTGAGGAGAATATCGCGGAAGAAACTGAGCAAACAGCTCAGAACAAAAAAACCGATATCGAGAAAGTCGATTCTGACGAATCCGATACGACTCAACAAAGTGATATTGAAAAATCTGAGCCGCAGGAGCCGGCAGTTGAAATGGCGGTTGAGGAACAAACCAGGGCTGAGGAAGATACTGAACAAACAACTGGCACCGAGGAAGATACTGCTGCTGCTGAGAAAGCGCAATCTGTAGATGAAGAAACCGCTGCTGCAGACGAAAGTGACGCAAAGCAAGAACCCGAAGCCGACGCAGAGCAAAAAATGCCCAATGATGCCGAAGAAAAAGCGACAGTTGAGATTGATGAAAAGCAGGAGCGCCCGGTTTCCGAAACCATTCAAAAAATGACCGAGTCACCCGCTGTTCTTCCGGGCGAGGAACCTCAATCCACAACGGCGGAAAAGACAACGCTTACCGATAAAGATACACCTCTAATCGTATGCGCAAAAGACATTATGCAAAAGGATGTCATCTGGGCAAATCCGGACGAAAGCGTTCAGCAGGCTCTCGCAAAGATTCAGCAGCGCAACGCCGGCTATATGGTGGTAGGCAGGGAAAACGTACTCGAAGGTATCGTATCGAAATCTGACCTGACAGGAGCGCTTAGTCCCTACCTGCGAACCATTTTTGCCAAGTGGCGCCGACCGCTGGATGACGCTACGCTTCAAATTAGAATCAAGTGGATAATGAGCAAACCCACTTGCACCATAGTGCCGGATACTCCACTCGCGGCAATAATGGAAAATATGTGCCAGGCAGACATAAGATGTTTACCCGTCGTCGACGAGCAGGGCGGTGTGCAGGGCTTAGTAACGGCATTTGACATCTTCAAGGTATTACTAAAACATTCCTATCTCAGTTAATGCATGCTTTCATAGCGGCTCTTCATAGATGCTTAAAAACATCTGTTCTGGCTTTTGCAACGAGGTATCCTACGTGGCTCAGGACTTCGGTTTCGGCAATGGGAATATTTTTGATTCAGTCCTGCCGGTCATCATAATCTCAGCCATCTTTGTTGCAATTCCCGGTTTCGCTCCAGCCACATCGTTCTGCTCACCGATATCCTTATCCAGGTCATACAACTGAATTTTTCTGTTCGGCTTTGGGCGAACCGCTTTCCATCTGCCCATTCGCACTCCCTGCTGCCCGCGTAACTCCCAGTACAAATACTCGTGCTTTTTCTGTTTCTTTCCCTGTCCCAATAAAGTCGGAAGTATTGATATTCCGTCTATATCTCCCGGTGCATCAACTCCTATAAGCTCACAGCATGTAGGCAAAAAGTCCCAGAAAGCGCAAATGTGCTCACTCACGCTTCCGGCTTTAACCCTGCCCGGCCAGCGAACGATAAACGGCACGCGTATCCCCCCTTCATAAACGGACCCTTTTAGCCCGCGAAGCGGACGCGCGCTCTCGAAAAATTCCGAGTCCGAACCCCCGTTGAAGGTCGGCCCATTATCACTCGTAAACATAACAATCGTGTTATCTTCAAGATTCAGCTCTTTTAATAAAGACATAATCCGGCCGACGTCCCTGTCCATTCGTGTCACCATCGCCGCATAACACGCCCTGGGATTCGGGTGTGGAAAATATCCCTTGTCCCCCGTGTATGGCGGGTCGGGCCATTTGCCTTTGTACTCGGCCAGCGAATCTTCCGGCACCTGCAGCGCAACATGAGGTATCGTGAAGGGAGCATAAAGAAAGAATGGCCTGTCCTTGTTCGCTTTGACAAATTTCAGCGCCTCGTCCGCTATCAGGTCGTGCGAATAGACCTGCTCTTTGCCGTCCTTGTTCTCTTCAATCCATTCTACCTTGCCGTCCCGCCAAAGGTGGTTGGGATAATACGTATGGGCCTGGCGCTGGCAGATATAGCCGAAGAAATGGTCAAATCCCTGCCTGTTCGGGTCACCTGTTGTGCCAACGCGCCCAAGACCCCATTTCCCGAACGCTCCCGTTGTATAGCCGGCTTCCTGCAGAATCTTGGCAACCGTAATAGTACCAGCTTCAAGAGGCCACTGTCCCCCTGTTGTTGAGCCTAACTTCCAGCCCTCCTGCCCACCCACCTGCTTGTTGCCGCGTACCTGTGAATGCCCGCTGTGTTTTCCCGTCATCAGCACGCAGCGCGAGGGTGCACATACGGGATTACCCGAGTAGTGCTGTGTAAACTTCATCCCTTGGGCCGCCAGCTTATCGATATTAGGCGTTTTAATCTTCTTCTGCCCATAGCAGCCCACCTCCGCATAACCGAGGTCGTCCGCTATGATATATACAATATTGGGCTTTCTCCTGTCGGCTCCAATTCCCGTCCGCTGTGCCGCGTTTGCACATCCGGACAATGCCATACTCACAGCCCCACAACCAACAGCCTTTAGAAAATCGCGTCTTTTCATTTATAAACCTCCATTACAAATTCGCTGTGATTAAACACTGACACATGTAAAAAGCTATGCGCCCGTTTATAAGATACTGCCCTTTCCAAACGGTTATTTTATGTATCCGGAACTCCGGCCACGATAGAATCGCCGAAAACACCATAAAATTCAACAGCAAAATTATGGGTCAAAAAAAGGATGCACGTCCGGTAAACACTTTCTGAAACCGGTAAAAAGTTCATATAAGGTATTGTATTTGCCGGGCTTTTTACAATAAAGCACGAACTTTTGCCTGTGTCGGTTTTTGGGTGTATACTTTAATTAGTGACTGTTGTGGAAACGGCGTTTGTCATTCCTGCGAAAGCAGGAATCCAGTTTTTTAGGCGTATACCCCTGCTTTCGCAGGGGTGACATCGCTGGTTTCGGCTTTCCGCAACAGGAACTAATTAGTGTCCGATAGCAAAACTGGTTTTGATGTACCTTGTTAAGATTTTGTCCCGTATATAAGCAAGTTAGTTGGATAAATTATTCATATCGCAAATGAATTATGACGATTAAAAGTGTTACAAACGAATGGTACTTCCGTTCGCAGGCGGAATTGCAATTCCAAAATCCGGTTTAGGAACATAAAGATCGAAAAGCAAAAAGGTTTTACGCTTATTGAGCTGATGATCGTCATCTTCATCGTCGGCATCATGGCCGCAGTGGCTATCCCCATCATGCGAGGCCGTATCGATTCCGCCAAATGGTCGGAAGGCTTGGCTGGCGCTTCTACTATTCGTTCTGCGGCACGCGCGTTTTGTGCCGAAAGGGGTACAGACTGGACCGGCATCTGGGCTAACGTAACTCTGGCCGACATCGGACTTAATGTCACCAACGGCGTCGGCGGAGACGACCTGGACGGCAGGTACTTCACTAATGAATCTTATGTCTTTGTCTTTACCGCCTACAATACGTACACGATTACAATAACCGCTGATGATTCGCTCAGCCCCGACAAGCCAACATCACCTTCGGTAGTCGCGCTGGACCAGGATGGCATCTGGACCGAAACTCCGTAAGAACATATTTTATTCCACACAAATTGAGCTTAGGCTCAAACCTGATTACCACCGGATTGCAAAATGGGGGCCTGGACAGGCGGCTGCCGGTAATGATTTGTCTCCCTCTGGCTAAGCACCTCTGATATAATTTCATCTACAGAAACAAAAGATTTATTGATTATTACCCGCCTTCATCTTATCATAGTGCCTTCTTAATAAGGAAAATTTCTATTCTGGAGGATACTGATTATGGATAACACAAAAACAACGACACCTGAAATGACAACAACCCTGCTGCTGATTCTTTCTTTTGCTTCGTTAGTATCGGCCGCCGATGTGACCTGGACACGCAAAAGCAGCACAACCGGCGATTTACCCGCCCCCAGCGATGGTAAGCAGCAGACCTGCTGTCTCATCCTCGATATTGACAAAGATGGCATTGATGACTTTGTCATCGGCGAACGGACCCAAACGCCCTCCGTCGTATGGTACAAATACAACGGTAAAGGCTGGGATAAATTCGTTATTGATAACACCCAGTTAAATCCCGAGGCGGGCGGCGACTTCTATGATATCGATAAGGATGGTGACCTCGACATTGTCTTGGGACAGGATTACAGCGGCAACGCTGTCTGGTGGTGGGAAAATCCCTGCCCGGACTTCAAAAACTCCTGGTCAAGACGCTTCATCAAACACTCCGGTGCTCGCAAGCATCACGACCAGGCCTTCGGTGACTTCGATGGCGATGGGGACGCCGAGTTTCTATCCTGGAACCAGGGCGCGAAAAGCTTACTTTTGTTCGAAATCCCCGCAGACCCAAAAGCAATTCAAATCTGGCCCTCAACTGCAATTTACTCCTGGTCATCCGGACAGGAACGTGAAGGCTTCCCATCAATCCCCGTCGATATCGACCTCGACGGAAAACTCGACATCGTCGGTGGAGGCCGATGGTTCAAGCACACTTCCGGCACAAATTACACGGAAAATGTTATCGACGGTGACATGACATTCACACAGTGTGCAGCCGGCCAATTGGTAAAAGGAGGCCGACCCGAAGTCGTCTTTAGCCCCGGTGATATGGATGGTGATGCAAACTGGTACGAGTGGAACGGCAAAAAATGGATAACTCATAAACTCCGTCACGTTATTCACGGCCATACCTGTGAGATAAGAGATACAGATTGCGACGGCAACCTCGACATCTTCATCGGCGAGATGGGCAATCCCGGCGCCGGCGACAAGGCCAAAATTTATATATGGTATGGCGACGGCAAAGGAAACTTCAAAGAAACAATCGCCTCGCAGGGCCAGGGCATCCACGAAGGCAAACTCGGCGACCTCGATGGAGACGGTGACCTTGACATCCTCCTAAAGCCATACAACCACAATACCCCGCGTATAGACATCTTACTGAACTCAGGTACAGGATGGCGATATCTGTTTAACGGGCAGAACCTCACCGGCTGGCAAAATGAGAGCGGCGGAAAACCTTCTGACAACTGGGTCGTCGAAGACGGCGCGCTCGTCCGAAAGCCCAACGCAGGTATGATCTGGTCCAAAGAACGCTTCGGCAACTTCATCCTCGACCTCGAATTCAAAACCGAAGGCAACAGCGGCATCTTCTTCCGAACCGACAATCCCGGGGACTGCGTGCAGACAGGCATCGAAATGCAGGTTTACAATCGCGTTAATAATCCCAGCAAGTATAGCTGCGGCGCGGTCTACGATGCCCTCGCCCCTAAAAAGGAAATGACCAAAGACGGACAGTTCAACCACGTTACGATTACCGCCATCGACAACAAAATCAATATCGTCCTAAACGGAGAGCAGATTATCGATATGGACTTGAACCAATGGACGCAGCCTAACACCAATCCCGATGGCAAGAAGAACAAATTCAACACGGCCCTGAAGGATTTCAAACGCCAAGGCCGCATCGGATTCCAGGACCACGGCGCAAACGTCTGGTACCGCAACATCCGAATCAAGCCATTATAGAACTTTCAAGTGACACAGCGGATAATAAGTTGAGCCGGGTGGTTTTTTAACGACGAGGATAATATAAATTCCTGAGCCGGCAAATAGCGTAATGATGAGGTGAAAAAATGATTAAAACCAATCACAGTCTCTCAATAAAAAAACGCTCGCTGCTCGTATTCGGTCTTTTACTTTGTATATGGTTGTCACAGGTTTCTTTTGCGGATTTCCTGGCCGACCTTGCTCGCCCGCACGAGGGACGCAGTATGCGCGCTACCTCGACGGGAAGGATTCGCCGGGATGGAAAGTACGACCCGAACGGTGAGCCGGACCCGCAAAGCAATAGTGATAACAGCAATGTCGCTCCGGGCCAAACCAAGGTCTTGATGGACGTCAAAGGCCCGGGCCTCATCACGCATATCTGGATGACTTTTTTAGGGCCTCAGCCTCATCCGTGGGCAAAAAAAGGTTCCGCCAATCACCAGGAGATGCTCTTGAGGATATACTGGGACGGCAGCAAACGCCCGGGCGTCGAGGCACCGGTCGGTGACTTCTTCGCCAACTGTTTCGGAAAACGCAGCGAGGTCATCAGTCTGCCCGTTATCGTCGAAGATGCAGACTCTTACAACTGCTTCTGGCACATGCCCTTCCGCAAGTCCGCGAAAGTCGAGGTTGTTAACCAGAGCGAAAAACCCATCAGCCTGCTCTATTACAACATAGACTGGATTAAAAAAGACACGCTCCCTGAAGATACCCCCTTTTTCTACGCCCAATATCGACAGGAGTATCCCGTCAACAAGGGCCGGGACTATGTTGTCCTCGATACAGAGGGCAAGGGACATTATGTCGGCACCGTGCTTGCCGTGCGGACTCGAAGCCCCGCATGGTTCGGCGAAGGCGATGAGAAAATATACATAGATGGAGAAAAGAAGCCGTCTATCTGGGGCACAGGCACCGAGGACTACTTCTTAAGCGCCTGGGGACTCAAGACGACCGGCACACCATATTTCGGCGTACCATATTTCGACCAATGGGGCATTGTCGGAGGCCATACAAGTGCTTACCGCTGGCACATCGCCGACCCGATTGTCTTTAACACAGGAATAAAGGTAACGTTTGAGCATTATGGCTGGATGAGTCCGGATGAGAATCCCGAATACAAAAGCCACAGTTGGAACGAAAGGGAGGACGACTATTCCAGTGTCGCGTTCTGGTATCAGACGGGCGAGCCTGCTTTCAAGGCCACCGCTCCCCACGCCGACAAGCGCAGACTCCCAAATCTCGATAAGACCTTCCCGGCTCGCAACTACACCGGGGACAAATTCCACGGCCAGGGCAAGGCAGTCGCCCAGAATCTGAGCATCTATCCGAACGGCCATCTGCTCTATACGCCCCAAAGCCCGGACCAGGCCTGGCTGCAAACTCCTTTTGAAGTCGGCAAGAAAGAGCCGCAGAGGCTGCTGCTTGTTATGACAAGCTCCTACGACTTCGGCAAATATCAGGCGTACCTGAACGGCATCAAGATTGGAGGCGTGATGGACCTCTACAACAAAGACATCGTCACGCGGGAGTACCACCTGCTGGACTTCTGGCCTGAACCCGGCAATTACACCCTGCGCCTCGAGTGCGTGGGACGCAATCCACAATCTACCGGTTATTACCTCGGGATTGAATCGGTCCGCCTGCGGCAGCGCCGGCCGCGCGTTCTAAAATACGGCCACGACAAGGAAAAAGACTGGCGCAAGAAACCTCTCCTATACGAATAGACCCATATCAACAAAAATCCGCCCGCCCACGCGACAATTATCCCCGAAAATACCAGCAGGCTCGTCACGGTCGACTTAAACTGAGAACACAAAATCATAAAGATGATAAAAAGTGCCAAAGGCACCACTATCACAAGCTTCTTCTGCGCACACACCTGGTTCTCGTAGGTGCCCGCGAAGGCATAGCTCACCTCCGCCGGCACCACAAATTCCCCGCTCGCAATCTTTTCTTTCAGGTAACGCTTGCAGTCTTCTACAACATCAACTTCCGCGTAGCCTTCCCTCTTGTCAAACACAACATATCCTGTAAGAAAAGAGTCTTCACTCTTTATGGCCTGAGGGCCGCGGACATAGCAGCATGGACACAACCAATAAGTTCTACAGCATTGTTGATGAATCGCACACGGCATTGACAAAGCAGGTTATGGACCGGATATTGAATGACAAAACCCGGAACCATTTAGACACTGGTTGGACACTGACGCCCCAAAATAGCGATAATGCAAGCGCAAAAAAGGAAGCCGCGAAGCGGCCCCTTTCGTAACTTACCTTCACAAAAGCACTTCCGACATACCTCGTGAATCGGGGCGACTGGACTTGAACCAGCGACCTCTTGACCCCCAGTCAAGCGCGCTACCAAACTGCGCCACGCCCCGGATAACACCCACATTCTAATATAAATCCAATTCTAAAGCAAACCTTTTCTATACGGCAAATTTCCGCGATTTTATGCTGGAATCCCTGATTAACACGAGACTCTTGACCACTGCTCCCAACGCCCGACAGCGCATGTAAGAGTTTTATTTTGACGGATTGGTTTTTTAATTTGCCTGCTCGACCGGCATAATTGTAAAATAAAGGCCACCTTAAGCTGCAGATTCATTCGAAAAAACAGGGCGAAATCCTAATGGTAGGTTAATTACGTATGTAGATTCAGGGATCGCAGGCCCAGACCAAATATGGAAACGAATAACGACAAAAAATTAAATCCCTCCGGCAACAGGGAAAATCTCGAAGACCGGCTCAAAGAATATCAGGCGAAATTCAAGGTCCTGTTCGAAAATGCCAGCAGCGGAGTGGCGATATACGAGGCAAGAAACGACGGCGAAGATTTTGTCTTTGTGGATTTTAACCCGGCGGCTGAAGAGATCGACCATATAAAAAAAGAGGATTTAATAGGTAAAAGTGTCACTGAGGTCTTTCCCGGCGTCAGGGAGTTCGGCCTCTTCGATGTATTCCAACGTGTCTACAAAATGGGCATCTCCGAGCGCCTCCCCGTTTCCGTATACAAGGATGAAAGAATCGCAGGCTGGCGGGAAAACTACGTCTTCAGACTGCCATCAAAACAAGTCGTGGCTATATACGACGATGTCTCCGTACGCAAACGCACCGAATTAGTCACTCGAATGACCAACGAATGCTTCCGCGCCATCGCCGACTACACCTACGACTGGGAGGTATGGGTCGGCCCGACTGGCCGGGTCCTCTGGACAAACCCCGCCGTGCAGCGCGTCACAGGATACAACATAAAAGAAATTAGCGCAATGTCCGATTACCCAACCCCCCTCATACACGAAGAAGACCGTGACCGCATGACCAGGGCCTTTCAAAAGGCCCTCAAAGGAAGCACAGGCAACGACGTCCAGTTCAGGCTCGAACGCAAAGACGGAAAAATAATCTGGGCCGCAATGTCCTGGCAGCCCATCTTCGACGACAAGGGCAACCCCCTCGGCCACCGACAGAGCATCCGCGACATCACCGACCGCATCAAGGCCGAGCACGCTCTCGAAAAAGCAGAGCACGAAATGGAAAAAGAAATCCGGAAACTAAAAGCACTCCTCGATAAACACGGCATAAAAGAATAATGGCCAGAGAGAATAGAAGAAAATTCAAAACAGCCACATATATCGCAAACAAATTCTAAATACTAACTACTAATAAGGTGTGACGCTTAATTTCAGTGATGTGTTGACTAAGGTATTCTCTGTTGTGAAAAGTTTTCTGGTTCGGCAGAACGCACAAAGTATCTTCTCGTGTACAGCAAATACCCCAGGAACCCAACAAGCCAGAGCCCGGAAAACAAGGCCATCGAATAACCCTGCGGTAAACTATACTGCTTGATGATTTCAAGCTGCTGCTCGGGGAAGTTCATCTTTTCATAATAATCCAGCATACTCACACGCGAGAATGTAACACCCGCTGATACAGCCCAGCCGACAATTAATAAAACAGCGCCCCACCACGCCTTAATACTCAATCTGTACGTACCCCACGCGATGTAGCCGGACAGCAGCATCACCGCGAGCCCCACCGCCGCACCACCCATCCCGCTCAGGATGGACCCAAAGAATGGAATCGCCCATCCGTAAAATCCCATAAAGGGAATCGACACCGCCCATAATCCAAACATCAAACTCACAGCCAGAACAGGCAAAGGGCATTTATCGGTCCAGCGAAGTTGGGGGTCCCTGAACTCGCATGTCGCCTTGACATTCTTACTTCCGTAGAACAGAACAAGCACTGCCGGTATAATCACGTAAAAGACCGCCATAAACACCATCGTGACGTACTTAACAATAAAAATCGCTCCAGCCGGCATCTGTTTGTTCTCTCCCATCTTCTCGTACATATCAGGCATAAACAGCAGAATAAAAACAAGTCCTCCTATCCCGCCCACAAGCCAGATCCATGAAGTCACCAATAAAAGAGCTCGTGCCCACCGTCGCGCTTTAATCGAACCGATCCCCATCCAGATGAACCAGACAGCCGCTGCCACATAGAACAGAATGGCGGGAATCATCATAGTAGGCCTCACAGGTGCGGTGGTACTACTTTCAACAAAGGCCGATGCAACCATACCTATTATCATAAAAGGTATCATGAGCGCACAAAACCCGCCGAATATAATCTGGAGAATTCCGAATACCACAAGTCCCGTCTTCCTGTCCTTAAAACTTGAACTTTGCTCCGTTTCTTCATAATCGCTCATATCTCATTTCTCCTGTGTTTATTCTATTACGAATATGTTCTTCTTTTTGCACATGTCTTTCAGAATCTTCGGCCACACTGTTGCGCTGACTTCGCCGATATGGGCCTTTTTCAAAAGAAGCATAAACGTCCGCGACTGGCCGATACCGCCGCCGATACTTAGCGGAATCTCGTTGTTAATAATGGCCTGATGGTATGGCAGCTTCAGCATTTCAAGCTGGCCGGATAGCTCTAATTGTATTTTCAACGTCTCTGCGGTAACACGAATCCCCATTGAAGTCAGTTCGTGCCGGCGTTTTGTCACCGGGTTCCAGACAAGGATATCTCCGTTCAGCCCGTGCATCGGCCTGCCGTCCTCCGAAGTCGTCTCCGTAACCCAGTCGTCGTAGTCAGCCGCCCGCATCTCGTGCGGATAGCCGTCTTTTAACACCCAGCCGATGCCATAGATGAACATTGCGCCGAGTTCCTTTGCAATTTCCGTCTCGCGCTGCTTGCGAGGCAGGTCGGGGTATTTTTCGAGTATCTCTTCAGCGTGAATGAAAGTAAGCTCATCGGGCAGGTCCGGATACTTGTCTGTTTTTAATTGTGGAAACATTTCCTGCACGTGGGCCTCGGCCCCCTTGAGCACCTTCCACAGTTTCTGCACAACTTCTTTAAGGAGTTTAAGGTTTCGCTGCTCTTTCGTAATCGCCAGCTCCCAGTCCCACTGGTCCACGTAAGCGCTGTGGTCATGGTCGAGCCAGTAGTCCTTTCGGATGGCCCGCATATCGGTAAGCAGACCTTCGCCGATGTTCATTCCGAACTGCTTCAGCGCCATTCGCTTCCACTTCGTCGCCGCTTGAACAACCTGCGCATCGATTGGATTTTTGTCGCGGTCGTTTGAGATGTGGAACTGGATGGGTGTCCGCGACCCGTCACGGTCCAGCATATCGTTGACCCCGCTCTCAACGTCTACAATCAGAGGAACGGTTACGCGAATCAGGTTAAGCTGCTTGCACATATTTTCTTCGATGTAGTCTTTTACAGCGTATGTGGCCAGTTGTGTCTCCTTCGGCGACAGCAGCGAGTTATAATCCTGAGGCAGGATTTTCTCCAATTCCGCATAGTCACCTATCCCCGGCCCCGCCAGGTCTGCCTTCTTATCTGCCATATTCATCTACTCCTAAATCTTTTGTAAATAGCATCTTATAAACACGATGATTATTTGTTCCCTTTGGGAATCGCCGAATAATAACA
>CAYVIT010000007.1:39894-50035 GCA_964451425.1 uncultured Pirellulales bacterium | reverse complement strand
GGACCGTTTTATCTTTGCAAATGTCACAATAAATAGTTTTATTTTCAATTTCAAAGCCGTGTTGCCTAATAATTTGAATTGCTTTTGCTGGCTGGGTGCCAGGCAGTTCGTGTTTGCCACAGTGCCACTCTCCATCAGATAATATAGTGAATATCTTAGCTAATTTTGTACCCTCATTAAATGGATGTTTTGTCATAAGTCGCCTTCTTTAATTAAACATGCCCTATGGATAACATTGTCATGTTGTTATTATTTGTGTTTGGAAAATTTTTTTTCACAGAAAGCTAAATGACTGGAGTATATTTTCATTATCCGTGTGAAATTGATAAACCTGCAATTCTGATAGTTTAGCTATTTCGTAATCTCGAAGCTTGCCTTTTGCTTCTTTGATTTGATTTATTTTGCCTTGAAACCACGAAGAAACTTTATTATTATCATAGTCTGTTTCAGAAAGATATTTAAAATACTTCCCTCCTTTTCTTGCAGGA
Source organism: uncultured Pirellulales bacterium (assembly GCA_964451425.1). GTDB lineage: Bacteria > Planctomycetota > Phycisphaerae > Sedimentisphaerales > Anaerobacaceae > CS2-K091. The sequence continues at coordinate 49,547 of CAYVIT010000007.1, read as the reverse complement.
TATAGCCTTGGTTCTCTGACTATTAGAATAGGAATTATTTCTTTTAGATATGGTTTATAGGAGGAAATCCACCTCGCATAACCACTTATTTGCGCTATGACAGAATCATCACAGTTAAAACCATTTTTTAGCTCAATCAGTAAACACTTATCCTGATCTGTGAGAAAAAGTAGATCAATACTTTTCATTCCGAAGGAACATTTATTTTCATTTGCAATATAAGTAATCTGGCCGTGTTCAGCAGGATTCAAAACCTCATTTAAAATATTGTCCAAGCCTGAACTTGCGGTAAAAAAAAGTCTTAAATCTACCTCTGCAACTACCTTTCTGAGATTACCAGAGAGTACAGGTGACTTAGAGATATTCCCTTGATATTTGTAAATTTGATCAGAAGTGTGAATTTCACCTCCAGCAAAACCATAGCATTTGCTGTTTTCCAGTTTCTTGTTGTTGGAGGTAACAACATTTTTGAGTAATTGAAATTCTTCTTTTGGAATTGCTGTACAGCCTCTGCCACCTTTTAGTTTCTTGAATATCCAAGTCCATTGCATATTGAAAACGCTCTGGTCTTGTATCTTCTCTGGATTCTCTAGTGCGTCCCATTCATTAACGCCATATCGATAAACTCCATATTCACTTGGTTCGATGAAGAGCCTATATGTTAGTGTTTTTCCTCCAAGATCGTCATTCAAGTATTGATTTTTGGGAGATTCGTAAAATACAAGATTGTTTCCTGTTTGTTTGGCTCTGAAAAAACCATAAAATCCCCATCCGGCGACGTAAAATAAAATATAGTCATTTGGCCTGATACCCATTATATCAACCAAAGCACCCTTCTGTTCTGGTTTGCTGTCACCTTCTCTACCGGCTCCTGTACCAGCAAACATATAGTTAAGATGAATATTGAACGTTGTCTGATTAACTGTAAAAATGTGTGCAGAAGGCATATCTATTTTTTCTTGAAAACAAAAATATATTCGTGCTTAAAAATATAAAAACCACCGACCAAAGCACGATATCGCCAGAGTTCTTTTTGATTTCTTTTGGCTGTTGTTTCTTCGAAGTTCTTGACAATTATGCTTTTCAGAATGAAGCTCCTTTTTATAATCTCATTCATTGTTAGAAAACCTAAGGGTATCCACTCACCTTTAGAATATTTATCACCTATAACCAAAGCAAGATAGCGACCTTTTTCTAAAACCGAAGAAGCGTTGTCAACTATTGAGTTCATCATTTCCAGAAATTTATCAACCGAAGGAGCGTTAGAGAGATCTCGGGGATTATTACTGAATTTAATAATATCGAAATAAGGTGGGTGCATTATCAGAAACTGTACAGTTTTTTGTTTATGTTTCGCAAGAATTTCTTTGAAATCAACTTCTATACTGTCACCAGTTACGACTTCAGTAACAACGCTATATTTGTTAGGTTCGTAAGAAATAAGCTCTCTGGCTTTTTGGGCAACGGCTTCTTGGAGTTCTATTCCAATACCATTTCTTCCAAGTCGTTGACTTTCAATCAAAGTTGTTCCACAGCCTGCAAAGGTGTCAAGAGCCCAGTCGCCTTTTTTGGTGTAGCGTTTCAACATTTGATTGGGAATCTGTGGAATGAAATTTCCCCAATATCCCGCAGTGTGGACGCCTGTGCTATCGCGCTTGTCTATTATCCATAAGCTGTCTGTTCTAAGGTCATCATACTCTTTCCAACGGTTCAAGTTTATGTCATTAATTTTGTTTGTTCTGACCAGGGTAAGAGCTTTTTCTATCCGATCAACATAATATTTAGCCCGCTCGAGTGTTTGGGATTCTGCAATCTGGTATAGTTGATCAAATAAGTGTTTCTGACCAATCTCTATAGTATCTCCATTTGAGTCGATATTTAGAATACCGATTTTATCAGTTTTGACGTTGCGAAGATTAATTTCTAAATGAACTACTGAATTCCTTAGAGACATAAGGGTTGTTTGTTGTTTCATCTGCTCAATCAGGCCTAAGAACTTCACTCTGTTGATATATAACTGTCTGTTAGCGGGAGAGAAAGAAAAGTTGTTGAATAGATTCGGTTTAATTTTCGGTCTTTCTTGGGTTTTCATATTGTTATTTCCTATTCTCATCGCATATTGATTTTGTATAAAAAAGTATTATCCAATTACATAGATTTCTGTCAAACAAAAATCAAAATAACCAAACCCAACTTAACGCCAAAAAAAGCCAATTTCAGAGGCAAAAAATGCTGCTGCGTATGACGATTAACGGCCGGCGCCTGTATGAATTACAATTTTCTATCGAGTTTACGGTAGCTGATGGCCTCTGCGATATGTTCAGGCGCGATTTCCTCAACGCCGGACAGGTCCGCTATCGTTCGGGCGACCTTGCAGATTTTATCGTGTGCCCGGGCGCTCAGGCCGAACTCGGTCATCGCCTGCTTTAACATCATCTCGCTGGCCGAATCCAGCTTACAGAACTTCTCGGCCTGTTTATGCGTCATCCTTGCGTTGGTAAATCCGCCGCCGTTGCCGAATCGCTTCGTCTGGACTTCTCTTGCCCTGCCGACATCCTGTCTCATTTCGGCTGAGCCGAGCTGGCCCTTTCTGGAACGCAGTCTGCTGAAACTTATCGCCGGCACTTCGATATGAATATCAATCCTATCCACCAAAGGCCCGGATATCTTCGACAGATACCTCTCGATTTGGCCGGGCGTGCACTTACATCTTCTCGCATCGGTGCCGAAGTAGCCGCACGGACAGGGATTCATTGCCGCAACGAGCATAAACTGGGCGGGAAAGCGGATGGTGCCCTTGGTGCGCGAGACGGTGATAAAACCATCCTCCAGCGGCTGGCGAATCATCTCCAGAACATGCCTGGGAAATTCGACAAATTCATCGAGGAACAATATTCCGAAATGGGCCAGTGATAATTCCCCCGGTCTGGGCGTTGTACCGCCGCCTACCAGGGCCGGGCCGCTGGCCGAGTGGTGCGGCATCCGCACAGGGCGGGTGGCCATCAGCGCCTTGTTTTTACCCAGAAGCCCGACCGAGGAGTACACACAGGTTGTTTCGAGCGACTCTTCCAGGCTTAAAGGCGGCAGGATGGTCGCCAGCCTCTGGGCAAGCATTGTCTTGCCCGCTCCGGGCGGGCCAATCATCATTATATTATGTCCGCCGGCAGCGGCAACTGTCAGTGCACGCTTTACACTCTCCTGGCCCTTCACATCCGCGAAATCGACATCATAATTCGATGCTACGTTAAAAAGCTCCTCGATATCAACGGTTGTTGTTTCCAGAGGTAATTGTCCGGAAAGAAAAGCCGCCGCCTGAGCCAGCGAGCCAACGCCATATACCTCAATATCCCGAACGACGGCAGCTTCACTGGCGTTGTCTAAAGGGACAATCATCCTGCTGAAACCATTTGCTGCGGCGGTCATAGCCATATTCAATACGCCGTTTACGGTTCTGACTCTGCCGTCCAGGGCCAGCTCGCCGACGATTATGAAATCCTTGATGACCGTGCTGACCAAAGTGCCATGGCCGGTGAGCATCCCCAAAGCGATAGGCAAATCGAAGGCGGGCCCTGCCTTTTTCACGTCGGCGGGAGCCAGGTTTATCAGCGACTGTGTTTTGGGATACTTGTAGCCGCAGTTAATAATCGCGCTCTTGACCCTCTCGATACTTTCCTTGACGGCAGTATCGGGCAGGCCGACGATGAGAGACTTTTCAAATCCGCCTCTTGCAACGTCAACTTCAACCTCGCAGATTATACCCTCTATTCCTTCAAGCGTAACGCTGTGGAGCCTGGCCAACATTATCGGTTTCCCCCATTTTTGTTTCTTGAAATCACATTTTAATACCAGCCTATATCTATATAGTTTATTATCCGCCCTTGAACTTTTGCCAGTAGTCGGGCAGCAATTCTTTTGTCTTGGCCTCAAGCTCCTGGTCGCTTATGGCAGTGAGCCGACCGTGTTCATCATACTGGTCGATGACCCAGCGTGCAAGTCTGTGCATTTTAATCTTATTGATTCTTTCTTCGCCCTTGAGGCCGAAAAACTCGTTGACCCAGTGCACCAGGCCGTCTGTACCGCTCTTGTCGGTGATGGCAACGCGAGGCGGCCGGCCGAGCAGCTTCTCAGTATCGAAAATATTATATATCTGCTCATCCCGCCGGAGCCCGTCCGCGTGGATGCCGGCCCGTGTCGTATTGAACGCCTTACCCACAAACGGATAATTGTCCGGAATCGGCAGACCAATAGAACGCATATAGTCAGCCAGCTCGGTAATCGCCATTGTGTCAATTCCGCACAAATCGCCCTTGAGCGCAATATACTCCAAAATCGCACTTTCGAGAGGCGGATTTCCCGTGCGTTCGCCGAAGCCAAACAAGGTTGTGTTGACAAAACCACAGCCGTAAAGCCAGGCCGTCGCAGCATTGGCGTGTACCTTATGGAAGTCGTTGTGCCCGTGCCATTCAAGACGGTCGCTGGGCACGCCACACTCATGATTCAGCTTATAGATAAGTTTCGGGATGCTTCTGGGCAGCGCGGCACCCGGATAGCTGATTCCAAAACCCATAGTATCACACAAACGAATCTTGGCGGAAAGCTCCTCCGGCACCCGGCTGCTCATCTCCATCAGCCGGTCTATGAATGGAAGGACAAATCCCCCGATATCCGCACGCGTCACATCCTCAAGGTGGCAGCGGGGACGGACGCCGGCCTCGAAGGCCGCCTCCACAACCTCGCAATAGCTATCCATACATTCGGCACGGCTGCGAAATCTCAGCTTATGGAAAATGTGGTAATCCGAGCAGCTTGTCAGTATGCCGGTCTCTTTCAACCCGGCCTCTCTTACCAGACGAAAGTCACCTTTGATGGCACGAATCCAGCCGGTACACTCAGGATATTTATGGCCCAGCGCCCGGCATCGGTCAAGTGTTTCACGGTCGTTCTTGGTATACAGGAAAAACTCGGTCTGCCTTATCACACCGTTGGGTCCGCCCAGACGCGACATCAGGTCGTAGAGGTGGACCATCTGGTCAATGGTATAAGGCGGACGGGCCTGCTGGCCGTCGCGGAAAGTCGTGTCGGTAATCAAAATGTCTCTGCCTTTAACAGCCGCAAAGTCAAACTCCACCGCCTTGCCGTCAATGTATTCAACCGCCGGGCCTTCAAAATGTATCAGCGGAGGCAGACTGTACGGGAAAGTTCCCTCCAGCAGGTTCGGTTCCCGTACATTAACCAATGGATGCCGTTTTTTTGTCTCTTTCATTGTAAGTCCTTTTTTTATTGTATTCGTAACTACTGCTCGACCTCAACGCCCTGCTGTTTGCAGACATCGGCGATGAATTCGACCGCGTTGCCAACTGTTTCCACCGAAAGGGCGGCGTCTTCATCCATTTCGATACCGAACTCTTCCTCAAACATAGCTACAAGCTCCACCGACTGCACACTCTCGGCTCCCAGGTCGACGGTAAAGCTATGCTCCGGTTTTATTTCGTCCGGGTCAAGCTTCAAAACCCGTGCGGTTACCGCTTTAATACGTTCTTCTACTGTTGCCATTGATTCACTTCCTTTTATGTTCTATCGATTTAGCATTGCTCTTCGGCCCTTTTTAACGGCCTTATTTCTCATCGGCGCCGTCATTTCAAAGACGGCGTCCCACATATCCTGCTCGGCCTCGGTCCACCGGCATCCTCGCCGGCCCATTGCCACCTTTGCAGTTTCATACAATTGCCTTTTGCCAAATCCTTTTGTCACAACGCCTTCAAGGAACCAGGCAAACGACGGTATAAACTTCGGCAGCGGCTTGCCCATGGCCATTATGATTGCCATCGCTCCCACATAAGAGCCGGTATTCAAAAGCGTTCCGATTGATGTCTTCACGTGGTCTCCGATAAGAGAGCCGACCTTTGTTGAGCCGGTATTGATAGACCGCCGCCCGTCTAACATTACCGAGACGCAGGAATAGTCATTCTTCAGGTCGCTGTTCGTCGTAAGCGCTCCGAGATTGACCCACTCGCCGACGTAGGCGTGTCCGAGAAAACCATCATGATACTTATTCGAATACCCGTGGATAATAGACTCTTCCACCTCCCCGCCTATCCTGCAGGCCGGCCCGATTGAATTACCTTCGCGACACTTCGCGCCCAGCAGGATTGAATCTTTGCCGATATAGCAAGGGCCCTCAATCCTGCTGAAGGGATGCACCTCAACACCCTCGTCGATATAAATCGGGCCATGCTCGGCATCGAGCACTGCCATCGGATGCACTTTCGCACCCGGCGCGATATATATGTCCTTCTTATTGCCCCGAATAGCACTTGGCTCTTCAACTATTCCTTCAACACCGCTTCGTCCCGCTGTCGCAAAGTCAGCCGTTATCTGGTCCGCATTGGCCAGCACAAGGTCCCAGATGTACTGCCAGGTCGGCAATGCGGATTTGACATTCGGCAGCTTCGCCTTTGCCGATGCCATAAACTGCCCAATTCCGTCTTTCGGCAGTTCAGCCAGATCGGTTTTGGTAACACGGGCATACAGCAAATCGCCTTGTTCATCCAGGCCAACCTCACTGGGACCGGCGGTTGAGACGTTAAAGCCGTCCGCCTTAATCCGTGGGTCGACAATAAACAGGTCATCGCCTTCCAGAACCGACGTTTCGTTTACCAGGCCCTCTACCTTCGCTCGATATGCAGCCGCCATATATTCAGGCACGAAACAGGCCACGTTGCCGGCGCCGACCCTGGCGACCAGTTTTTCTCCCAGTGAACTGAATCCGCATCGAAGCTCCCATAGCGGATGGCTCAATGCAAAAGGATAAAAATTCCCTCTGACCTCATCAGGGCTGTCAACCAGAATCAACCGCATAAAAAAATCCTTTACTTCCGTGCGAAAACCAGCTCGTAAAGCTTTCTTAATCCACTCAACGAAGATGTCCAACCAAACACACAATCCCATACCCTCCATCACACTTACTCATTACCCCCGCTGCTTCGTTTCGCGAAGCAAAACGGTGTGGGCCACCTTCAGAGAGAAACGAAATTCTACTAAAGGACGCCAAGTGTGTCAATTTGAAAAGACATTTCCCGTATAATCAACAAATAGGAGCGATTTTTCCTGTCGAGAGCCTCCCTATCGAGAGCCTCAAGGTCGAACGAAAGGTAGAACGACAAATCCGGTCAACTTGCCCGGCCTTCATTATGCCTAAGACTCGAAAAAGGTTATTACAGCAACCAAGTTATCTTTAGAAAAGAATTCAGGGCATGTAAAAAAATCTGAAAATATTTGCTTTCTCACAATTATCTCATCTTTGCTTTGTTAATATTAACATCTTCGAAACCAATGAGTATCGTGCAGCCTGACCATGGTGGCAGGCTGTAAAATCCTGGGAACTTTTTGAATAAGGAGAAAAAAGATGAGATGGAGATCCTTGAAACAGAAGTCCGCCTGGCTTAATGCAATTCTTCCCGTTGCCGCGTTGGTCACGATACTTGTGGCCAATGGTTTTGCGTCCGGGGCCGCACCACAAGAGAAGAAGGTTTCCGTCCGTATCACGGAGCTGCCAGGCGTCATAAAAAAGGCCATCGAGAAGTCCTTTCCGAAGGGGCAAATCATAGCTGTTCAGCAGGAAGTCGAAGGTGAGTATCCGGGCCAATATGACGTGGATATTCGCTCTGACGGAAAAGAGTACGAAATCGAGATATCTCCGAAAGGCAAGGTCATCGAGACCAAAGAAAAGGCTCCGGAAGAGGCTGCCTCAACCGGCAGGGAAGCCAGGAAGTGGACCGATTCATTCGGGCAGGAGAACTGCACGTTCTCATCGACCGGGAGAAATCGATTCTTCATCCTCGAGCCGGGATCCCAGTCGGTGCTGGAGAATCGCAGCGAAAAAGTAGTCATCACCGTCCTGGATCAAACGAAGAAAGTCGGTGGGGTAGTAACGAGAGTCGTGGAAGAGCGGGAAGAAGAGGACGGAAAGCTCAAAGAGATTTCCAGGAACTTCTTTGCTATCTGCAAAGAGCATGGCGACGTGTTCTATTTTGGTGAAGAGGTGGATGATTACGAGGACGGCAAGATAGTCAGGCACTCAGGGGCGTGGCGAGCGGACCAGAAGGACTCGAAAGCGGGCATCATAATGCCCGGGACGGTTCTTCTGGGGGCCAGACACTATCAGGAGATTGCCCCGAATGCCATGGATCGGGCCGAGATAATCAGTGATAACGTGACGTTGAAGACGCCAGCCGGAACGTTCAATAATTGCATCAGGGTGGAAGAAACCTCCGGATTAAATCCCAACGATAAGTGTTACAAAACGTATGCGCCGGGAATAGGTCTTATTCAGGATGAAGATTTGCTTTTGACCGGCCACAGTGAAGCCAAGGAAGCGACCGTCGCGCTCAAGGACCTGCCGCGTGCGGTGCGCAGGACCATCAAGAAGCATGCGGCCGGTGGTGAAATCACAGAAATCGAGAAAAAGACGGTCGAGGGCGCCCTCGTTTACGAAGTCGAGGTGGTCCGCGACGGCAAGGAGTCCGATATCCTCATCTCGGCCAAAGGCAAGTATCTCGGAATCAAAAAGGAAAACGAGAACGACACAGACCAGGACACAGAGGACAAGGGTGAGGAGCAGAAGGACAAGTGAGCCTGCCGAAAGATGTAAAAGGCGCCATCCATGATGGGGCAGGGATTCATCAGTAGAATACTTCCAATATCGACGTGGCATGTTAAGTCAAGTAATACAAAGAGGCTACAGTAGAAAAATTTTTCTGAAAAATATCTTTTCTCACAATTATCTCATCTTTGCTTTGTTAATATTGTCGTCATCAAAACCGATGAGTATCGGGCAGCCTGACCATGGTGGGAGGTTGTAAAATCGTGGGAACTTTTTCAATAAGGAGACAGAAAATGAAATGCAGACATTGGAAACTGGTTGCTGTAATGGTTTTAGTCGGGGCCGTGTTGTGCACAGCGGCATACGCAAAAAAGAGTAAGCGTTCGTCCAAAGCCCAAGCCGCCAAAACGGGCGAAGTCGAACGCAAAGTAAAAGAAGCCCAGGTCCCAAAGGCCGCTCTGAAGACACTCAAAAAGATGGCACGCGGCGCAAAGATCACCGAGTTTGCAGAGGAAATCGAGCAAGGTCATACATTCTACGAAGGCTCATGGAAAACACGTTCCGGGGCAAATATGGATGTGCTGGTCACAAAGGCAGGCGCCTTAGTGGAAATCGAGCAACAGATGGACATCAAGAAGGTCCCGGCGGCGGTGCTGAAGGCGGCGCGTAAGGCAGCCGGCAAAGATGCTGAGCTGGCGTGCGAGAAGAAGACAATGATACTCTATGAAATCAAGTTCAGTAAAAACGGCGGTTTGCACGAGCTGCTTCTGGCACCTGATGGTCGGCGCGTTGAGGCAGAGGCTGAGAAAGGCAAATCGGACAACGGCGACGACGATAAGAACAAGAAAAAGGATGAGGATAAAGGCGAGAAGAAACGTAAGGCCAGCAAGAACGACAACGATGATGACGACAGTCAAAAGATGAAGGCCAAGGGCAAGAAAAAAGGCGATGAAGGCGATGATGACGACAAAAATGGCAACTGCAATAACAACGATAATGAAGACGCCGATGACGATGATGATGACGACGAAGGCGACGACGATGAAGACGC
>CAYVIT010000007.1:17350-39794 GCA_964451425.1 uncultured Pirellulales bacterium | reverse complement strand
ATGAAGACGCCGATGACGATGATGATGACGACGAAGGCGACGACGATGAAGACGCCGACGAAGACGATGATGACGAAGATGATAAGGATGGTTAAGAACAACAAAAGTAGTGACACATCAATTTTGTGGAGCTAAAATACGCACCGCTGGGCCACAACCCTTTTTCGCTCAGCGGTGTTTTTTTACGAGTTTTCAAATGCGTCTGCTGGTTATAGAAGACTATCGACCTTTACAACAATCCCTTGTAAAGGGGCTGCGCGAAGCCGGCTTTGCAGTGGATACCACCGGTGACGGCCAGGAGGGTCTATGGTATGCGTTGAGCAATGATTATGACGTGATTATCCTCGACCTTATGCTGCCCGGCATTGACGGCCTTGAAATCCTAAAAGAACTAAGATCTAAGGGCCGACAGAGTCATGTATTGATTTTGACCGCTAAAGATACTCTGCAAGACCGTATAACCGGCTTAGACCAAGGCGGCGACGATTACTTAGTCAAACCATTCGAATTCAGAGAGCTGTTAGCGCGTGTTCGGGCCTTAGTGCGTCGCAGTTACCGCAAGAAAAACCCTCAAATCGAGATTAAAGACCTGCGGATTGACCTGACGACACAGAGAGTTTGGCGCGGTCGAAAGGAACTTGATATTACGCCGCGCGAATATGCACTTTTGGAATACCTGGCTATGCGGGCAGGCGAACCCGTATCCCGCACAGATATATGGGAACATGTTTATGAGTTCAAATCCGCCGCATCGAGTAATGTAGTGGACGTTTACATCGGCTACCTGCGAAAGAAAATCGAACGACCAGGCAAACCTTTGCTCATCCATACAATCCGGGGTCGCGGCTATCTTTTGGGGAGCCAGCCATGACGACTTCGCTGCGAACTCGCTTAATCCTCGGAATAGTCGCCGGTTCGGTCCTGCTGTTGACCGTCTTCAGTATGACAATCTACATACTGATTCAACGGGCATTAGTCAATCAGTTTGATTCGGCACTTCTCTCTACAGCCCAGATATTGGCCTCCTCAATCGAAGTAGACGCCAATAACATCGACCTGGAAGATGTACAACACATGCCCGAGTTTAACGATCCGGAACTCCAGACATACTACCAGATATGGGAACAGGGCGGAGCAATTGTGGCACGCTCTCCTTTGTTGGGAACAGACGACTTGCCCCGTCTTGAGGCTTCTCTTAAAACTGCCGTATTCAAAGCATTGAACGTAGGAAATGGTCCGCCGCAGCGGGCGGTTTGTCTGAAGTTCCTGCCCAGGAGCGAAATCGGAAACGAAAATAGCAGCCAACCGGCAGCCAACGACAAGAAACTGACCTTAACTGTCGCTCGCGGCGCCGGCGATTTGTACAACCAACTGAGCCTGCTCCGATGGCTTCTGTTCACGGCCTCAGCCGTCGTAATTGCCCTGTCGGTTCTGCTCGCTGCCTTTGTGGTCCGGCGGGGGCTTAGACCGCTGCACTCCATCGCATCCGAGATTGCGGCCGTCAGGGAAGATGACCTCGCGACCCGTATTGGAACCGCTTCAATACCGGCCGAGATTCTGCCGATTAAGAACCGCCTCAATGACCTCTTGTCCCGACTCGAAGAAGCTTTCAAGCGAGAGAGGCGCTTTACCGCCGACGTCGCCCACGAGCTGCGAAACCCTTTGGCAGGGATACGCTCTACAATCGAGGTAAATCTTACGCGCACCCGTGATACTACCGAATATCGCAGCGCTCTTTCCGAGTGCCTGGAAATCGTTGAAAACATGCAGACTATGGTTAATAACCTGCTGCTGCTCGCCCGGCTGGATGCCCAACAAATCAGCTTCCAAGGCGAACAGGTTCGACCCGCCGAACTGGTGAACTCCTGCTGGCGACCGCTCTCAGAGGAGGCAGCCAATCGCAAAATCAATTTCGACAATCGCATCGACCCCGAAATCACATGTGAAACAGACCGCCAGAACCTGGCCATTATTCTATCGAACGTACTTGAGAACGCTGTAGAATATACCGATGAGGGAGGTCAAATCCGGACAACAGGCCGTCAAGGCGACGTCTCCGTAGAAATCACTGTTTCCAACACCGGCTGCCGGCTCAATAACGAGCAAGCCGCACAGGCATTTGACTGCTTCTGGCGGGGCGATTCATCGCGTAAGGATGCAGGTGTTCACTGTGGTTTGGGTCTGGCTTTGGTGGATAGAATCATTAAAGCATTAGGCGGCAGTACGACCGCAGAGGTCGAAAACGGAGGGATATTCAAAATACACCTGACACTGCCGACTAAGTGAAACTGGTAACTGGTTACTGGTGATTGGTAATTGGTTATTGGTTACTGGTAACCAATTACCAATCACCAATCACCAATTGGGTAATGTTTAATCCGGTCAGTTTTTATTAGTTTCAAGCCGGATTCCGGCATATCGCAGGTTCGGATTATCGTCGGCGATGCCAAAAAGGTCAATAACATCAGAAGGTTCTGAGCCGCCGCGGGGGGTATTTGTAAAGAACGTTCGGAAGGGATGTTTGAGGTCGATGCGGACAAACTTTTGCCCGGACTGCCCCGGAAGGATTCGGCCGGCGTAGTTTCCAAAAGTCCTTTTGGTTCCATCAGTATATGTGCCGGCTGCAATAACCCAGAGAGCGCCGTCACTGCTGATGTGGAACCGGCCATACGATGGCTCCAGTCCCTTCGACTCTTGCGGAGTTTCGGCCAGAGTTTTCCTCGATAGGATTTTTCCATCTTTGACCACTACATATTCCAGATGAGCTGTCATTGCCTGGCCGGGAAAATATTTGTCTCTAATAAACGAGTACTGGTGCGGCCGTTTAAGATAAAGAAGGTGAGTCGCCCTCCCTTCGTCGATGTAAAGGTCAAGGTTTTGAATATGGCCGGCGGTCTTCTCCACGGTGTCAATCTCAATTGGAGTAACGAAGTTACTGCTCCGAATATCCGCAGTGAAAGCGTAAAACAAACGCCGGAAAACATAATCCCACTTGCGCTTGAGTTTTTCGAATTTGAGTTTTTGCCATTCCTCGACCGGCTCAACGATATCGCCAATAGCCATAACAGCAGCGGCCCGGCCTCGCAGGGCAACCTGCGGATAACAGGCCCGGATGGGAAACTCGATTTTCCCCTTTTGATGCCACTTGCCGCTGCTGTCGCAGTAGGAGACAAATTGTTCACTGGTTTGCGCATTGATATTGAGCAGAAGTAATTCGCCGTTCGCTCCGTCGGCGGCAAAGCCCCGGTATGAGTGGTCGGTAAAATAAGTTCCGTCAGCCCAGACCGGCTGGTGTATTTTCGCGGCACCGGCAAGAGCATTAGGATTGAATTCAAGTACTACCGGCCGGCAGCGGCCATACTTAACGCCGGGCGGCTCGATAGAAGGATTCGCCGACAGAAAGACCGCCCCTTTTTGAAATATTGCAATTGGACAAGGCTCACGCTGCCGATACTCTTTTTCACTTTGAGCGATTTTCCAGCCGTTTGCCGACCGATGCCATAGCTGCCATCTGGTGTTACAAAGCAAAGGAACATCTTTTCCCGTTTCGATGACTGACAGGTATACATCATTTCCCCGCCGGGCAATAACCGTGGAACCATAGCACCATAAAGGCCCTGCACCATTATCGGCGGGCGTGTATTTGGTGACGACTTCCTCAACCTCGACGACAAACCTAACGTCATTTATCGCTGTCTGTGCTTTCTCCGTCTGTGCCGGTAATTCCGCTGATACAGAAAACAGCCAGGCAGCAGCTCCACACAACAAAAGAGAAATTTTAGACCTGAGCTCCATAACTTTTGCACCTCCGAAGCTATTTTTGTGGTATTTTAATGTACAGGTCGCGCTTGATTTTACCGGTCGAGGTTTTTTGAAATTCGTCTATTCTTATTTCAAGATTTTGGGAAGACACTTTCTCGAAGCCGGACAACTGCCGGCTTTGCTGCTGGCATTCATTGATATTCTGCCAGACGAGCTTTTTGAGAACCTGCGGCTGCTCTACCAAATCAGGATATGAAAACCTGGTATCAGCCTGTATCGTATCCCACGCCGGCCGGACAATCGCCCGGATGGCTTCCTGTGTTCGCTGGCGCCAATCCTTTTGCAATCCGGGAACCACCAATACCTCCTCTACGAACTGCGCCTGGGAAAGAACCGACTCCACAAGCTCGGGATTAACATTCTTACCGCCAGGCAGCACAATCAGGTATTTCTTTCGGCCTGTAATATAAAGGCAGCCATCCTCGTCCAGGCAGCCCAAATCGCCTGTATGCAGCCAGCGGATACCTTTATCGTCCGTCCTGATAACCGCATCGGTCGCTTTGGGATTCTTATAATAGCCCTTCATAATACACGGGCCGCCGAGGACAATTTCTCCTTTTTCGCCGGACCGGAGAGTTTCGTTATTCTCGTTGACAACTTTGACGAGCAATGTCGGAATAGGTCTTCCAACAGAACCTAATTTTCGCCGGTCGGCGTTAAAACCGTAAACCGGCGAGTTTTCCGTAGTGCCGTAACCTTCGCGAAGCTGCAGACCTCTTCTCCAGAACACTTCCAGCACCCACCTCGGGACCGGAGCCGCCCCGGAGATAAAAAAACGCAGTTTCTCCCAGCCCAGTTTTTTGACGAGCCTCTTTCCGACCAGCCTCGGAAAGTATCCATCAAGAAACCCGGCAGGAACGCTTTTTTCTCTCTGCCTGCTTATCTCTTCTTCAATTCTTTTGGCCATAACGGCAAAAAGTGCAGGTATCCCCACAAAGATAGTAATGCTCTTCTGCCTTATTAACTGCGCGATTTGGCGATATTTATTGGTGTAAACATTCGTTGCTCCAACCCAAAAAGGCAGCAGCTTGCCAACGGTCAGGCCGAAAGAGTGGTGGGGCGGGGTGACATGGCCAAGTTTGTCCTCGCTGGTTATTTTCACTACATCCAAAGCGCCCTGGATATTGGCGATGAGATTCGTATGAGTCAGCTCAACTTCCCGCGGGTCGGCGGTAGTGCCTGAAGTGCACAAAATGACTGCGGTGTCATCAGATTTTATTTCAGTCTGGATTTTATCGAGCAATTCACCGGCCGCGTCACCGTCAAAGTCGATCTTTTCATGTTTGGTCATTACAATTAGACCCAGCCCCCGGCTGCATGCATACTCTTTCAATTGCTTTCGGGAATCAGCATCCTGATAATCATCAGCCATAACAATCAGGCGGGTGTCGGTGGAAGCAAGGTGTTTCTTTACACCTTCTACCGGCCTTTCGGGGTCAATCAGTACGGGCACGGCACCGGCAAGTATAATCCCCCAAAGAGCAACGTCCCAATCCGCACGGTTCCTGCCCAATATTGCTACTTTGTCCCCGTTGCGGATATGTCCGGCCTGAATGAGCCACAGCGCAAAATCCCGTGCCCTTGTTTTCAATTGACCAAAGGTGAGAGTCTCCTGCCGCTGGGTCCGAACGATTTCCAGGCACGGCTTAGTTAATTCGGCCCGCAGCAGGGACTGATTAAAAAACTCTGTTAAGGTTTTGAACGCCAGCTTAGTATCCATTTTTTTGCCAAAAGAAAACGACACGGCCCGAGAAGCCAAAATTTCACTCGTTATTTCAGTATCCAGCAGGGCGTTATAATAGCACACCGGCTTGCAATATTCAAGTAAAGCCCCCCCACATTTTTTACAGAACATTCCCGCAAAAATCCTACCCGGCAGGGGCAAACTCAGGCAGCCAAAGCTCAAGGGCAAAATTTATTCATGGTGTTAAAACCGCAGCCGAATGAAATCCACTGTGGTTTTATGAGTTAGTGCTCACAATCCCAGGAATTGAATTGCCAATCCGCAAAGAAGGATGGTTGCTCCGGCTATAGCGTGAGAATAACGCTGGAGTCGCGTAATTGGAATAAAGTTCACTCCCGCCCTGGCAAGAAGAACCACACCCAGCATAGTACTAAGCGTAACTACACCGAACACGGACGTTACCACCACCAGGCCAACGAAATTGTTCTTTGCAGCCGGGTACATCAGGATGGGAATCAAAGGCTCACAAGGGCCAAAAACAAAAATGACAAACAGCACCCACGGCGTAATGCTCTGCTTAGCTTTGTCGTTGTGAACGTGAGTGTGCTCACGATGATGATTGTGAGGGTGTATGTGCGCAGCCTCGCTCGCGTGAGTGTGACCATGCACGTGCGGCTGGTTCCGGTATGCCCTGCGCAATCCCCACACAAAATATGCCAGCCCGAACGCGATAAGCAGCCAACCCGCAAGGTTGCCCCGAAAACCCTCCACGAACTCCAGCTTATTGACTGCTATACCCACCGATACTCCTATCAGGCCAAGCACAACCGAACTTCCTATGTGCCCAAGGCCGCACAAGACGGTTATCAACGTAGTTTTCATTCCCGACCACTTTCGCGACCACGACATCATGACAAAGGGCAGATAATGGTCCGGCCCCAATATAGTATGGAAGAAGCCTATTGAAGCAGCGGTGATAATAAGAGCATTCAGTTCCGCCGTTATACTTAATTCCTCAAAAAAGGTGAAAGAATCATCGAATTCTGCGCATAAAAATACCAAATTTGTACTACGACATCAAGCAAATTGTGGCCAAAAAGCGGGGTATTCAAGGAATATCCCCTTTTGAGTAAAATACATATTGACGCACCATGTTGAGATGTGTAGAATTTCAACTTCGCTGATGTGACGTGTAATTATGAAATCGTTGGAGCTAATCAGAAAGCATGTTTGACTCCTCAAAAAAACAGTTCAGGTTGCACAGGACAGCATCGGCTGTGATGCTTGCCGTATATCTGATTGTAACCTCCACGACCTGTCTATTTCACAATAAAGGCTGTGTTTTTTGCACAGAGCATGCATGCACGACAAACGTTCTATCGTGTAACAAGCCATGTCCGGCTTGTATGTTCTTGGCTGGTTTCAACTCGACTGAAACAAATTCTGGGTCGCTACAGCTTACCACTGAGAGCCCTGTTATTTTTCAACGCTTACAGCATTTGACGGTTGTAATTCACCATGAGTGGGCCTGCTCAATCCTCTTACGTGCCCCTCCATCAGCCATCACTTCTTAATGCGGTCACAGAGTATCAACATTCATTTTTAACTCTTAGAAAACAGGACCCGGCACAGCCGGCGAATAAGAACGGCCGCTCAAAACGAAGGGACCGTGTGATACTCTGGCTAATATATCGGTACGCAAAAAGGGAGATATAAATATGCAAGTTAAAAAAATAGCGTGTATAGTCCTCTTTCTCACGATGATAGGTTTTCCCAGTTTGGGTCTTGCCCAGAATGAGGAGACGAAAAATACAGAGTTTGCGGAGCTCAAGGAGCAGATTCTCGAATTGCAGCGTCAGATGAATGAAATGAAAAGCAAGCACGAGAATGAAATCAAGGCATTAAAAGAAGAATTAGAGAAGCTCAGCCCGGCTGAACCCATTACGGAGGAAGTTAAAGCTGAGGAAGAAGCTGATTATTTACGCAAGCTGGCCGAGGGCTTAGCAGGTGAAGAAGAGCCAGAGAAGACTCCAGAAGAGACCACCTTTAAATTTGGAGGACTGAGCCTACAAAAGCTTAATCCGGAAATCAGCGTCTCAGGGGATTTTGTTGGTCACTATAGGAGCCAATCCGGAACGAGAGAACGTTCAGATGCTTCCATGAGAGGTCTTGAGCTGAGTTTTCAATCCTATCTTGACCCCTTTTCGAGGTTGAAAGCCATTACGCATATACATGATGAAGAAATTCACCTGGAAGAGATTTATTTAACGCGGTTCTCGATGTTCAAAAATACCAATCTGGATCTGGGTAAATTCCGTCAGCAGTTTGGTGTAGTCAACCGCTGGCATGAAGATGCAATCGATCAGGTCGAATATCCTTTAGCTCTGCGAAGTATCTTCGGCGATGAAGGTATCAATCAAACAGGCGCATCTTTGGAGTGGATACTGCCGAAATGGGGCAAGGCTCATCAAGGATTGATACTTCAGGTTACGAATACTGAGAATGAACGTCTGTTCGGTGGAGATACGTTGGGTAATCCCTCCTTGCTTTTCCACTACAAGAATTACCGTGACCTTTCCAGAGATACATATCTGGAGTTTGGCTTAAGCGGGCTGTTCGGCTGGAATGACCAGTGGAAGGTATACAGAGGAGACACGCTTGAAAACGAATACGACGCTTTAGGGACTCAAGTATACGGGGCCGACCTTTCTTTTCTCTGGGAACCGGCAGATAAAGCGCTGTACCGCAATGTGGAATGGCGCAGCGAAGTATATCTTCTCAATCGAGACATCCTTGCCCCGGACGATTCCGGAAGGGACAATTTGCAGGCCTGGGGCGCTTATAGTTATCTGCAGTCAAGAATAGCCCAGAACCTGGAAATAGGGGTCAGATATGATTATTTTCAGCCGGACACCAAAGGCTACGCTGACGTACCAGGAGCTTCTATGACACCTTTGGCCTATACTGCTGATGACGCCTATCGGTGGCAAATATGTCCTTACATAACCTGGTGGCAGAGCGAGTTTGTAAAATTCCGCGCCGAGTATGACTATGCAGCCGGACGGGGTATGGAGAATCCGGAGCACATACTCTGGCTCCAGGCAATTTTTGCCGCTGGCCCGCATAAGCACGAACGTTACTAAGCTAAAGGAGGCTATTATTATGAGAAGAAGAACCTATTTAATTTTGCCCATCCTGGTCATTATGCTGTGTATTTTGTCATTTGAGAATGCCGCGGCAGAGAAGAATAAACCTCTTCGGGTTATAACAACTTTGTCGGACTACGCTGTACTGACCAGGATTATCGGCGGCGACAGAGTTAACGTTGATTCTATAGTCTATAGCGTTCAGGACCCTCATCACATCAGACCCAAACCATCCTTCGTACAAATGGTAAAAGAAGCTGACGTGCTAATTGGCACTGGCCTCGATTTGGAAATGTGGCTGCCAACTGTAATCAACAAATCCGGTAACAAGAAGGTCCGCAGTGGTGAAATCGGCTATGTCGCAGTCTCACAAGGCATAGAACTTGTAGAAAAACCCAAGGTTATTTCACAAATTGAAGGCGATGTCCATATCTTTGGTAATCCGCATCTCACCACCAGTCCCATCAACACAAAGAAAATTGCGCGCAATATCACCATTGGATTAATCAAAAACGACCCTGAAGGAAAGGATTCCTATGAAGAAAACCTAAAGAAGCTGCATGATGAAATCGACATATGCATGTTTGGCGAAGAATTAGTCAAATTGCTTGGAGGACCGACCCTGTGCAGGCTGGCACAACAAGACAAGCTCATCGACTTTTTAGAGAAGAACAAGTTTCAAGACAAGCCTTTGATTGACAAACTCGACGGCTGGATGGGTAAGATGCTTCCTCTGCGAGGGATGCCTGTCGTTGTATATCACAAGAACTGGAGTTACTTTCTCAAGCTGTTCGGGCTCGAAGAAGCGGGCAGCATTGAGACCAAGCCGGGTATACCGCCATCACTGAAACATGTGACCGAGCTGGTAAACATGATGCGCGAAAGAGATATTCATATTATCCTGGCCGCAAACTACTTTGATGAGCAGAAGGTCAGGATTGTGGCCGACAGAACCGGTGCCAAGGCAGTTATAGCTCCACTGTTTGTAGGCGGCGCTCCAGAGGTGGACGATTACTTCAAACTTGTCGATTACTGGACTGACGGGCTGATAAAAGCTGCTGAAGGCAGCTAAGACGTATATATTTTAAGAGATTAGCTAAATTTGGGCGGGATTCTCACTTTGTAAAGTGCTGCAAAGTGTGACCGTGAGAAGTCTGGAAAGGCATTGATAATGTCAGAAACAGTAAGTCTATTTTTACGTCAGATTGCCTTAATCGCCGTGGTTCTGGTGCTGCATACTTATATCGGCCTTCATATAATCAGGCGCACTCTGATATTTTCCGACCTGGTTTTAGACCAATTGGCTGCTTTTGGTGCCCTGGTCGGGGTCGCTCTGCATATCAAATATGGCTCTCCCCTATCATATTTATTGGCAATGGTGGCCGTACTGTTTGGCTCGCTGCTGCTTGCCTTAATCAAGCCTAAAAGTCGGGAGATACCTCGCGAAGCGGTTATCGGGATATTGTACGCGATGGCACTGGTTATTTCACTTCTTCTAACAGACAAACTGCCCAGCGGTGAAATTTACGTGGAGAAGACTCTTTGCGGATATATGGAATGGGTGAGCTGGCCACTGATTATAGTAACCATCCTTGTCTATATTGCGTTGTTGCTGTTTCACTATATATTGCGACATAAATTCATCGCTTTGGCAGAAAATCCTCAGACGTTAAAGAACGAAAGGTTCTGGGACTTTTTATTCTTCACCACGCAGGGAATTATAACGGTGTTGATAGTTCCTATTGCCGGTGTGCTATTGGCGTATGCCTTTCTTATGATACCGGCAGCAATTGCCACAATGTTCACCAGAAGATGGGGCGCGGCTGTTATCGTCGGCTGGAGCATAGGTTTTGTGGCCTGTGTTATTGGTTTGAGCTCATCATATTTATTTAGTTTTACATACGGGCCCAGCCTGGTTTTATCATTAGGTATTTTCTTTGTCTGTGCGGTGGTTATCCGCAGCCTACTCTGCCAGAAAGGACATCAATAATGCTGCAATTGATTGAAATGCTCGGTTTACCGTTTTTAGCCTGTATGATGATGGGTGCCATATTAGGGTACTGCGGTATTCACGTACTCAAGAGAGAGGTTATCTTTATTGACATTGCCCTGGCCCAGATTGCAGCGGTAGGTTCCATTGTAGCTCACCTTGTCTTTGACGCAGAGGAGGGAACATTGCTGGCATACACATTTTCATTTGGTTTCGTCTTATCCATAGCGGCGTTTTACGCTTTAGTACGAAGCAGAATTGTTCAAATCTCAATCGAGGCGGTAATTGGAATTTCTTACGCCATAGCCGCTGCTTCTGCTCTTTTTCTGATTGGTGTCACTCCCGGCCATGCGCATATGGATGAGATGTTATCAGGCAGCCTTTTGTGGACAGGATTGCCGGAAATCATAGGGAGCTTGATTGTCTTTTGCACTATTGGATTCTGCTTTTATATTTTCCGAAAACCATTGCTAAGGATATCAGAGGATTACCACGGTGCCCTTACCAAGGGTGTGAAAGTGGTATGGTGGGATTTTCTGTTCTATGCGTTAGTTGGAATCGTGATAGTAGTGGCGGTTAGGATTGCCGGCGTGGTTGTTGTGTTTGCCTTTCTTATAATTCCAGCCACGACATCAGCTCTATTTTCATCACGCTGGGGCACACGAATGCTTATTGCCTGGTCGGCAGCCGTAATAGCCTCCATAGGAGGCCTGTTGTTCGGCTATTATTTCGATTTTTCACTTGGTCCTGCCATTGCCTTATTTCTTGGAGTTGTGTTAGTCATTGCCGCACTTTTCAGCAGGTTTCGCCAAATTCGTTTTAAGTCAAGAAGTTTTCTTTATTAGGACCCTGTAGGAGGCCGAGGCTGCAAAAACAATCGCACTGACAATTACAATGCACGCCCCGGTCGGCAGGTCAAGATAGTACGAAACCAAAAAACCAACCACGGCACTGGCCATCCCGAAAGCCGTCGCCGCAAAGATAACCGACCTGTGTCCCGTGCATACTTGATACGCCGCAGCAGCAGGGCACGTAATCAAACTGAATATCATCAGCCCACCAACAAGTGGAAGATTGACCGCTAATATCAGACCACACAGAGCCAGGAAAAGACAGTAAACAAAGCTCTCATGCACGCCCGTCGCCGAGGCAATGGTTCGACTAAACAGCAGCACTTTCAGCTCTTTATTAAATAAAACGGCAAAAGCTACAAAAACCAAACCACAAATCGTAATAATTACCACGCTGCTCTTCCGCACAAAAAGCAAACTGCCCCAAAGCAGCCCAAGCACCTCGGAGCGGCTTCCATGCATCAGCCCTATCCCTAAAAACGTAAGCCCGAGCATCAAATTGAAAAATATCGCCAGCGCCACATTGGCATCCAATCTCGACCTCCCCGGCCTGACCACACCAAGGCCCATCGAGCTGACCGCTGAAAAAACTACCGGCCCCAGGACCGGATTAACACCTAATAGAATCGAATAAATAGTCCCTGCCATCGCCGAATGGGATATGCAAATCCCGATAAAAGGCATCCGCATACCAACAATATAGACCCCCAACAGCCCGGTACTCGCACCGGCAACGGCACCGGCAAACATCACAAGGTAAAAAAAAGAATCCATAAACCAGCAACCTCACGCTCGGCTCTTATTGACGGTGTACCTTCGACCTGCGAGCTTGAAGCTCTCAATCCGACACTGATAGGCCCTCTCAAGCACCTCGGACTCAAAGACCTCCTCGATATCACCATCAGCCAGAACGTTGCCTTCATGCAAGAGAACCACCCTCTTGCAGGCCGAAGGCAGCAGACTCGTCTCGTGCGAGACCATCACGACAGTTACTTTTGTCTCACGATGCAACTGCTCGATGATTTCCGTAATCTGATATTTCCAGTTGAAATCAAGATTGGAGCAAGGCTCATCAAGCATAAGTATCTCAGGGTCCTGCGCCATCGCCCGCGCTATAAGTGCCTTTTGCTGCTCACCCCCGGAAAGACTTCTAAACGTTTGAGACCGGCGCTGCGACAAACCCAGCTTCTCAATCCAGCTATCAACAATCTCGTAATCCTCTTTGTTCAGCCGACGAAGCAAGGCCTTGACGCTCGTTCGGCCCATCGCCACCAGCTCGCGCAGTGTAAAGGGCAGTTCGGCATTGTACTCAGCCGCCTGCGGAATATAGCCGATATGCTTTCGCAAATTCGCTTTACGCCAGGCACTAAGCTCAGCCAAATCATGCCCATCAAGCCTGACCGTCCCCCGACCCGGCCTTATCAAACCGGCACAGAGCTTCAGTAAAGTCGTCTTGCCTGCCCCGTTAGTTCCGATGATACCAACAAACTCTCCCTGCTGAATCTGCATATCCTCAATGGCAAGTATGGTTCGACCGCTCCAACGAACCTCAACATCAGAAAGACTTAGACATTGCCCCATCATAGTCTCGCCGCCCCAAACAAAGCCTCTACGTTTGCTCGAAGAAGCGCACTGAAACCGCCCGCATCGCCACTAAAGTCCGGAAAGTTGCTGAAAACAACCGCCTTGGCCCCCAGCCGCTCAGCCAGTGCCTTCGCAAGTGCCGTTCCCTCCTGCTTATTCGCTATGACAAATCGTACATCCCGGCCTTCCGCCTTTTTGATGCAGTGTTCGATGCCGGCAACCGTTTCAATGTCACTACCTACAAACGTCGCTATCGTCTCTAATCCCAGCCATCTCACAAAATCAACCTGATGGTTGGATACCAGAACCTTAGCCGATGATATGCCGGCCTGCTGAACCTTTTCTAAAAGCTCCTCCCGCAAACGCTTCAGGTCATTTTCTATAACTGCCAGCCTCTGTTGGCAGCGGGCCTTGCTTTCGGGATATTCAGATGAAAGAATCTCACTAACCTGCCGGCAGACAGCAAGGTAAGTCTCCGGGACACACAAACCACCCTCCTCCGTCACCAAAGCCGTCTTCAGCCCCCTTTCCTTCACCCGAGACAGCGTCCCCTCAAGCTGCTTTTGAAAATCAAAAAGCAGCAGCATCCTGCAGCCACAAAGCTGCTTGACTTGTAACGGCGAAATATCAAAGTGCCCCGGACACATACCCGGCGGCACCAAACACAGAACCTCCGTATCATTGCCGCAAAGCTGCCTGACCGCACAACCCAAATACGAATTGGTAACGGCAATCTCTGCATAACTTTCCCCGCCGGGCTTGTTTTCACAGCCCGCTACAAGCAAGCCGAACGTCACCGAAAATACTAATTTGTAACTAAGTGTTTTATGCTTCATTTGCTACTTCTCGAACGAGCCGATATGCCGGCCTTTTATCAATCGCATCCGAGTCAATATACCCTCGCCGGTTTCAGGCGAATACCAGAATCGTCTTGAAGCGGGGAAGCCCTCTTTGAGCGGAAAATCCTTGTTCTCGAGACTTTGTATATCGTATCTTGGGCCTAAACTAAAAAGAACCCATGTCACAGGAGATATTTCAAAATCGTTATACTTGATTAAATTTTCTTTTTCAAAATCCGGGAAGCCCTCAGGTACATACAGGTGCTGATTGCCAAACGGCGCACCGAGATAGTCGTACTTTGGGCCGACGGCGATGTACTTGTAAGCACACCCTTCATTGTATTTGTCTTCGATTTTGGCAAAACGGACCTTGCCTATCTCGCCTTTAGGCAGGTAGCCCGAATCAACCAGCTCCTGGGGCAGTGCATAAGTATGCTCGCGCGCCCATGGATTACAATCTGCGCGGGTAGGTGGATACCGTTCTTCATTTTCCATTGCATAAGCTTCAAGAGCTAAACCGATACCGTAAAGCTCGCTATTGACGACAACAATCATAGCCTGTTCACGCACCTGTGACAATGCAGGTACCAGTATCGACATCAGCAGTGAAATAATAGCGATAACTACCAGCAACTCAATTAGTGTAAAGCCGCGTTTCATTAGAGAAAGCCTTTATACAAAACATGTCTCTGCCAGCTATGTGCTTAGGACGAGACTTTTAACTTCCAGCTCCACCACAACCGCCAGAACCTGGAACACACTGGAGCCAGTTATCAACCAGCCAGGCAAAGTCGAACATATCAACCTTGCCATCCTTATTAATCTCTCCGGGCAGATTGTACCTGCCGTACGCTCGGTCGGTGAGTACCCGACCATTGCCGTCATAATTCATTACCCAAATCCTGTAGCCGTCATTGCAGACCATATAAGCGGAGCTTTCCTGGTCGAAGATGCCGATAACATCAAAAGGTCCGGTTAAATTATTCGAGCCTGGTCGAATCCCCCATCCGATGCCCAACTTCACAGGAAATGTTTTTTGCCCATCGGTTATTTGCATTTGCGCATCGGGGCCCCAGGAGTTTGCATCCACAAAACTCACATTGTTGAACTTAACGAGGCGCCCCTGATAGTATTCGCAGCCGGTGAGCCGGCTGGAGTCAAAAATGAAATTGTCGTTACCATCTTTTACATCATCAAGCGTTATGACCTCCGGCTGCGGAAGGCCGACTCCAGCCTCCACCAATTCAATAGTTAGGTCATTATATGGATCCGCACTATGACGCTCGTTAATATTTGTTTTTCCTGTATAAAATTTGAGTAATCCTGTAACCTTGACACGGTCACCAGGTGCAAACTCATAGCCCGTCAAAGGATCGTGGCTTAAGCGATAAATCTCGTCGAGCCATTCCTGGTTGGTATATGTGCCGTCGCCGCCGGGGATATTGTCGTAACACTGTCCCATCCAGACAGCGGTGCCGGCGTGGTCGTTGCCTTCGCCCTGGATATAGATTTGCCAGCTTGCACCCGGGCCGAAGGGTGCATCTTCGTTGGGGGTCGCATCTAACATAAAGTCCGGCCGATTAAGAATTATTCCATCCACCGTAACTTTGTTGAAAGTGTACAAATCGGGGTGAGTCCCAAAGCCATCCTCGTCAACAGACTGTACCCCCTGGTGGGTATCGCCATACGCAAAACCGCTTAAAGCAAACAGCAACGTCACCAAACAAATGAATGTTTTCACCACACCTGAACTTTTCATAACAAAATCCTCCAAAAAAATTAAAATGGGTTATTGATATCTACGTATATAAAGTCTCAAAACCATATCGTAGCGCATAAGAATAATGTATTCGTGCTACCGAGTCAAGAAAATAATTGACAGAAAAGCAGAAATTTTTTAAATATGCTCATTTGACAATAAATACGCAGTTTTCGAGGAAATTATATGGCATCATCAGAGAAAGTGCTCGTCACAGAGTTAAATGATAAGGCCGAATATCAAAGAATTCTGGAGGGCCAACCACAGACCTTTGGAATGCGCTCGGGCAGGGTTTACCTCAATCCCGGCCAGAGCTGCGGCCGGCACAGCACGAAACATCACGAGGAACTGCTTGTCTTTCTTTCCGGCCTGGGATTACTGCTAATCGGCGAAGAGGACTCTCATAAGGTCGGCGAAGGGATAGTATGCTATATTCCGCCGTATACGGACCACGATGTGAAAAATACCGGCAGCGAACCACTTACTTACATTTATTGTGTCGCTGCGATAAGTGAAGAACCCGGCGTACGAAAGTCAGAAAATCAGGCCACATAGGAGTTTTTAAGGACAGTAAGTTATTTTTGGGCTTTCCTGAGACCTTTTTTGCCATATATTGGCTTCTCAAGGCTGATATCAGCCTTGGTAAGGCTAAAAACATGAAAAAGAGCAAGTAAAATAAAATTTTTGAAAAAAATTCCAAAAATTCCAAAAAAAAGGCTTGCAAAAACCATTTTGAGGTCTATAATGAAAATAGAATTATAAAGGTCTTTTCTTCTTATAGTGTCTTGGTTTGAGTGAGACAGGTTGATTTTTTATAAGTTTGCAGTATATTTTTAAGTTTAAGGCCGTCTCACAGGGACTGGAATCGTAAGGTTCCAGTCCTTCTTTATGCGCTTTGCTTATGTATAATCTTCCCGAAGCAAACGGTCATACAAACTCACTGCGGTCCACAAAAAAATCATGCCCTTTATGAAAAAATGTCCAATAATTTCAGGTTTTAGTATTGCAACAGGCTCAGATATGAAGTATAATGCACTTGTTCTGACAGGGTAAAATTAGCGCAAAAATTGCGAAATTGGCGGAACAGCACGCTGGCTCTGCGCATCATATAGCCGGTAATGAAACGTCAGTAGCAATAGAAGAAAGGAGTATCATTATGGATAACCGAAAAGGGTTTACATTAGTAGAGCTTTTGGTGGTGATTGCCATTATTGCGTTATTAATGTCGATACTGATGCCGGCACTGAACAGAGCCAGGGAGCTTGGCAGACGTACGGTTTGTCTGGGCAATCTTAACCAGTTGGCGCTTGCTTGTATTATGTATACGGATTCAAACGGCGGCAACCTCGTCCGCGGCATAGGAGGAGATGACAGATGGGGTAAGCAGCCGATCACAGGCGAAGACATTATTCTTGAGAAATCCTGGGTAGGCGATGTGGACCCCGGCATCAGCAAGCGAATACAAGAGGCACGAGTCAGAGATGGGGCTTTGTGGGAATATTGCAAGAACGAAAAGACTTACCGCTGCCCGGCGGGCAAGGTAAATCACATGCTTACCTACGCCATAGTCGACTCTATGAATGGTCAACCCCAAACCAATACTAAAGCTGAGCAGGTATGGTGCAGCAACAGGGGCGATATTTCCAAGCCCAACGAGAGGCTTGTCTTCGTTGATGTAGGCGAGGCCTTGTGGGAAGGGGGCATTATCCACAGTTATCATGTCTCTTACACGAACCCGGAATGGATAATCTCGCCGTCCGCCCCACCGGTGGGGCTGCCCCCCATACGACACCGCGACGGTGCAACCGTCAGTTTTGCGGACGCACACAGTCTATATTGGAAATGGAACGAGGAGACAGCGGATATTGCCAGGAATCCCTCACATAACCCTCCCGTTACCACTGCTGGCTTTGAAGACCTGTACCAGATGCAAAGAGGAGTGTGGGGCAGGTTGGGTTATACACCGTGATTATATAAGCATGATATTTCATGCTTATTGATATTTATATTCGGCCTATGGCCTGTTGGAAGTAAAAGGGCGTTACTTAAGGGCCTGCCCCCCAGGGGCGGGTCGGTTTCTAACCGGGCGGGTCGGCAAAACGCAAGTAATCAGAAAGGAGTATCGCTATGGATACACAAAAAAGAGGATTTACATTAGTAGAACTTTTGGTTGTAATCTCCATTATCGCGCTACTAATGGCGTTATTAATGCCGGCGTTGGAGCGGGCCAGAGAGCTGGGCAGACGTACGGTTTGTGGCGGAAATCTAAAGGATTTGGCGCTTGCCTGGATGATGTACGCCGATGGTAACGACGGCAAGCTGGTTAACGGCGAAGCAGGGCCAGCCATCGGCGACCCTGACCCTTTATTGTCAGACACGGGACCGGGAGGCAGGTGCAGGGTGGACCCCACGACCGGAAAGGTGTATGTGGAGGAACCCTGGGTCCGCCGGACTGAGCCTGAGAACACTAACCCCAACATTTCCAACTCGTATGCCCAGGAAGTAGCCATCAGAGCAGGCGCCCTGTGGCCCTATAGCAAGAACACAAAAGTATACAGGTGCCCGGGCGGCAAGGCCAATCACCTGCGAACCTACTCTATTGTTTGTTCTCTTAACGGCGATGGTGGACGGTACAACGGAAATGGTACTGGTGGTGTTGGCATATCCCAACCAATGTTGTGGGTCAAGAACAAGTCGCTTGTTCGCAGGCCGAACGAGAGAATCGTTTTTATATGTGAAGGCCGAACAGTCGACGAGACAAACAACTACCGCAGTTTCAAAATTGATTATTATACCCGGACATGGATAGACCCTGTTCCGATACGGCACTCAGGCGGCACGACCGTTGCCTACGCAGACAGCCACACCGATCACATAAAGTGGCAGGGTAAGGAAACAATTGAACAGGGAGAAATAAGTAAAATAAACTGGCCGCCAACTACTCCTGAAGGTGCTGCAGATTGTGACAATATGCGCAAGGCCATCTGGGGAAAAATACCGTAGGGCGAAGTGAACTAAAGTGTCTAAAGTGAACTAAAGTGAACTAAAGTGACTAAAGTAGATTAAAGTGAAAATCATTCTTAACTTTAGGCACTTCAAACTATAGGCACTTTTCACTATAAAAAAAGGAGTATTGATATGAAAAGACAAAGAGGTTTTACCTTAATAGAGCTTTTAGTGGTAATCTCCATTATTGCGCTGTTGATGGCGCTGTTGATGCCGGCGCTGGAGCGGGCCAGGGAGCAGGCCAAGCGTGTAATTTGTCTTAACAATCTGAACCAGTTGACCCTTGGGTGGATTCTGTACACAGAAGACAACGACGGCAGGATTGTGAACGGTGCGCCGCTGCCAGGCCGGGATGGCTGGGCAGACCCTCCAACTTCTGGTGAGCATCAAAACGAGAAGCCCTGGATAGGTGTGGCCTTTCACCCGAATTACGCAGGCGGGGAAAAATTAACACCTGACCAACAAAAAAATGCTGTCAGAGAAGGAGCGATGTGGCCATATTGTAAAGACCTGAAGCTCTACCGATGTCCAACCGGCCTTGCGGGAGAGTATGTTACCTACGCTGCTATGGATGGCGCCAATGGTCTTTCCAGAGGACATAAAGAAGATGTGTACTGGATGAAAAATATAACGGCGTATCGCAGGCCGCACAAGAGAATCATCTTCATAGATGAAGGCTGGGTAACACCGGACAGCTTCGCTGTACATATTGATCATGCCTCATGGTGGGACGACCCACCCGTCCGGCACGGCGGTGGGTCCGCCCAGTCTTATGCAGACGGGCACAGCGATTGGATGAAGTGGAGAGGTGCCTGGACGGTAGCATACGGCCTGGCCACCATTGGCATTCACCCTCAAGACGACTATCCGCCAGGTGCCACCTTCGGGGGGCAGAGCTTTCCGACGGCTACCCCCGCAGACTTTGAGGATTTACGCTGGCTACAGATAGGCTGCTGGGGCGAAGTAACCTATTAGTTTCCAGACCGATATAGCAGATAGTTTTCGTTATTATTGACTTTCATTCTGATGCATAGTCTGATGCATCGTTAGAAGTCCGCACTGAGGTTTTGGTGTCTTCTGTGTGGCTTTATCTCTAAGCGGGCCAGGCGGCAAAGCGCCGCTGGCAGGATTGGCAATTACAAAGGAATAGTATTGTGGATAGGCGGAGAGGATTTGAACCGTCAGAAACAGCGATTTCCAATCGCCAAAGGCAGGTCTTTCTAACGGGATTCACACTTATAGAGCTTCTGGTGGTAATCGCCATTATTGCGCTGTTGATGGCGCTGTTGATGCCGGCGCTGGAGCGGGCCAGAGAGCAGGCGCAGCGCGTACTGTGTCTTAATAATCTGAACCAGCTGACGCTTTCATGGCTTCTGTATGCGGACGACAACGACGGCAAGATTGTCAACGGCGCCACCGGATTTAGTTATGCCAACGAGTCCTGGGGTGACCACACAGATGAACTGGCCTGGGTCCACGTGTACAGCGATTTGAGCACCGAAGAACAGATCCGGGGGATAAGAGAGGGAGCCTTGTTTCCTTACGTTAAGAACATCAAAGTCTACAGGTGCCCGACGGGAATGGTCAGAGGCAACGGGGTCATAGAGGCCCTGACATACTCGATAATGTTTTCCATGAACGCGGTCTGCCATCCCGAAGTCCAGGGAGTAGAAGGTGCGTGCATTTACCACATGAGCGAGATTCAGAATCCTTCCCCGCATAACAGACTCGTTTTTATTGACGAGGGCTATATGACTCCGGATGCTTACGCTGTTAATTATAGTATACCGGACTGGTGGGATGACCCTCCCGTCCGGCACGGTGACGGGGTCACCGTTTCTTTTGCAGACGGACACAGCGAGTACTGGAAGTGGGAGGCTGCCGAAACAATAAAGCACGGCAGAGAAGCGATAATCGGCTACCCCACCACCTGGACGCCCATCACAGCCGAGGGCAAACACGACCTTTACAGGATGCAGAAGGGCTGCTGGGGCGGAGTGGGTTATGTACCTACTTATTAACAAGGATGCCCTTATTGCTTACAGATTTTTGCTTGGGGCAAATAGATAATCTTAAAGAATCTAACAAAATGATAGCGTCCAGGTTTGTCATTGCGAGCAAAGCGAAGCAATCTCAGTTCTCAAGCTTGAGATTGCCGCGTCGGCCTTCGGCCTCCTCGCAATGACATTTCCAATCGCTTTTTCATTTTGTCAGAGCTTCTTAATCAAATCTCTTCTCAACCTGAAAGCAACCAACAGAAAGGAAAAGAGCTTTTTAATTGTGGGGCTTTGCGTTTATTAAGGCCGCCAGAAGGATGTGCCTTAACCTGTCAACGCTGAGACCGTTTAGATAATCTTCGGAAAAATCCAGCTTAAACCGGCCTCTGAAATTTCTGATTCGCCGCTTAAGCTCATTCCTGTCCAGGGCAGCAATTGAAGTCGCTTCTTTGCCGAAATATGTTTTTGAAACCATTGCCATCACCCTTAGAAAAACTATTGAGTTCAAATTTTGCGACTTGCAGCAAAAATATGGTCACTCGTCAAAAGCTGTATTCGCCCTATTAACATCGTCCCGGACATCAAGCCACTTTCGTCCCAATCTCTATAGCGCAGACTAAACCCCTGAATTAGCGTATCATTGAGGCAAAATTTTTTTGTTATTTTGCCGACCGTCTGATAACGTTGGGGTTATGAAGACAGATAAGCTCCAATATGACTTGCCGCCGGAACTGATTGCCCAGCAGCCGGGCGATACTCGAAGCAATTCACGGCTGCTTGTTTTCAACCATAAAAGCGGCGATATTATAGACAGCCGATTTGACAGGATTGGTGATTTCTTATCACCCGGCGACTGCCTTGTACTTAACGACACAAAAGTGCTGCAGGCCCGTTTTTTTGGCCGACGAAGCACGGGAGGCAAACTCGAAGGATTGTTTTTGGCCGAAAGTGAAACCGGCACCTGGCAGGTCCTGTTAAAAACCGCCAGTAAAGTAAAAGCCGGCGATGTGCTCTATCTCAAAGATAAAGTAAAAAAGGATTTTTGCAGGGCGGTCGTGCTCGAAAGAGAAGCTGAGGGCAGATGCCGGCTGAAGTTAGAAACGGATGCCCGCCACTGGCAGGCCGACACTATCCTTGATAAAATAGGCTTTCCCCCCCTGCCGCCTTATATCAAACGAGACGATGATTTGGCGGCAGCGGAGATTGACGAACGACGCTATCAAACGGTTTATGCAAGGATTCCCGGTGCGGTAGCGGCACCGACAGCGGGGCTTCATTTTACACATCCGCTAATCGAGCGATTAAAACAGGCCGATATCAACTTCGCATATATAACACTGCACGTGGGAACAGGGACATTCAAGCCGATAACCACAGAAAACCTCGAAGACCACAAAATGCATCAGGAACGATTCAGCATCGATGAAGAAAATGCGCGTATAATAAACGCAGCAAAAGATAAAGGGGGGCGAATAATCGCTGTCGGCACCACCTCTACACGCGCTCTTGAGACGGCAGCGGCCAATTCACAAATCGAAGCTGACAGCAGTGAAACCAGGCTTTTCATCAAGCCCGGCTATAAATTCAAGATAGTCGACGCGATGATAACAAACTTTCATCTGCCCAAATCTTCGCTTCTGGCACTGGTATCGGCCTTTGCAGGCCTGGAGAAAACCAAAGCCGCCTACAGACACGCCATCGAGCAGCGATACCGCTTTTATTCCTACGGTGATGCAATGTTGATTATCTGATAAAGCAGAGAACCG
>CAYVIT010000007.1:0-17250 GCA_964451425.1 uncultured Pirellulales bacterium | reverse complement strand
TTTTATAGGCCACGGTTGGACACCGCAGCGCTTCGCCCAGCTTTCGTACATTGCCTTTAGCTGCTCGAGCTTTTGCGGATATTTGCCGGCGATGTTATTCAGTTCCGTTCGGTCTGCTTCCAAATCATAGAGTTCCCACGGGCCTTTGTGCGCGGCGACCAGTTTCCACTTGCCCCGGCGAACGGCCCGGTTGCCTTCGTGCTCCCAGTAGATAGCTTCTTGACCATCTCGACTGCGGCCTTTAAATATTGGAAGCAGACTCTTACCTTCCAATGGAATTAACTTCTGACCTTTATAAGTCTTCGGATACTCGATATCCGAAACGTCGAGGCAGGTTGCCATAATATCGATGATATGGCCGGTCTGATGAGCAAGGGAACCGGCGTTTTTGATTACAGCCGGCCAATAAGCAATCAAGGGCGTAGCGATGCCGCCTTCGTGGACCCAGTGTTTGTAGCGTCTAAAGGGGGTATTGCTCGCATTGGCCCAGGAAAGCCCATAGCTCATATAAGAATCCACCCCGCCGGGCGGCAGCCCGTTTTTTCGATTATCAAAGCCTACCGGCCCACCTTCGGCACAGCCGCCGTTATCGGCGAGGAACATTACCAGCGTATTTTCTTCGGCGCCGACTTCCTTGATTTTGTCGAGGACCTGGCCGATGCCGTAATCCATCCTCTCAATCTGCGCTGCGTAGACGGCCATTTTCAAATCCAGCAGTTCCTTGTTCTTTTCATCATCCCAGGGCCACGTCGCCGTATCGCGTGGGGACATCTTCCACTTGCTGCTGATAAGCCCCATTTTTATCATCCGCTGATAGCGCTGCTCCCGCAGTTTGTCCCAGCCCTTCAGGTATTTGCCTTTATACTTTGCGATATCCTCAGGCCAGGCGTGCAACGGCCAGTGCGGAGCGGTGTATGCCAGGTAAAGGAAGAACGGTTCTTTCCTCCGCCCATAAGTGTCGATAAACTTCACGGCGTTTTCACTGAAGGCATCTGTCATATAGAACTTACCCGGCCTGGGAACAAAGGCTTTATCATCAACCGCCATTGTCCTCTTTACACCCCTGGCCTTAGCCTTTGTAATATCAAAGTAATTTGCACCCCCGCTGATGATGCCGTAATACTTATCGAAGCCGCGGTCGACGGGCCAATGTGGACGCTTTTCGCCGACATGCCATTTGCCGGACATAAGCGTCCTGTAGCCACCCGTTTTGAGGGCCTCTGCGATAGTCACACAACGGTCATTTAGATAGCCCTGATAAGCAGGATAGCCCCTGTTGCCTACCATGTGGCCGATCCCCGCCTGGTGTGGATATAATCCCGTCAGCAGAGAAGCCCGTGTCGGACAACACCGCGCTGCATTGTAAAATTGCGTGAAGCGAAGTCCTCCCGCCGCAAGCCTGTCGAGATTAGCCGTGTGCACCTCACCGCCGTAACAGCCGATGTCAGAATAACCCATATCGTCAGCCATAATCAAAACGATATTGGGTTTGCCCCTAAATGTATTATCGGCAAATACCTTTGAGGTATTCGTATATCCCTGCAGCGACAGTGACACAGCCCCCAGACCAATGGCCTTCAGGAAATCACGACGCGTGTAAGCGGCCGAATTCATATTTTCCTCCCATCACCTCGGGTATTATCATTTATACATCTCGTTGAAATACTTCTGAGCAGCCACAACGGCATCCCTCATCATATCTTCGGCTTTGGCAGTTTCTCGTTTGCCAAGCACGTTCATCAGGGCCTTAGTATCCAGCTCTCGCGCCGCTTTTTCGCACGCCTCCCAGCTCAGCACGCTTCTTACAACTCTGTCAATTCCCTGCTCGGTATTGTCGTACGCCCGCGTCTGCATATCGTGGCCTTTCCAGCGATTAAAGCCGGCCTGCTGGATAAGACCCGCAATGGCGATATTCATACCGTTGACCCTCGTCCCATGGTCGATATCGTATTTGCCCGGCCCGCCGAGGATAATACCGTCATTATACCCCTGGCTGTTCAAGTGCATGTGCACCATTGCATTGTTATCCAGCTCTTCAACGGTATCGGCCACGTGGTCAAGGCCTATCATTTCTGAGTGACCGAATTCTTTGTTGACACCTTTTTTGTCTCTTGAGACCCCAAACTCCTCCTCAATTTTTCTCCAGAAAAGTATCGCACTGGCCACGGTTGGAATCAACATCGCCGGATGTCCCTCGTTCGGTTTCGGCTCAAAACCTATATATAGGCTCCCGCCCTTCCCGCTTTCATATTTACACAACCCCGCGATGCTCTCCTTGAGATTCTGGTACATCTGCCGGATACCGATGGTGGCAATATCATAGCCGAACGAGCCGTTCCAAATTATAAGGGCCGGCGCCTTCGCCGTATCCGGATGCCACGCTTTCTTCAAAGTCCCGTATGCCAGGTCGACCGTCCTCGTCCCCAACTCCTCAGCCGCCTTTCTCTCTGCCGCATCCAGAGACGCGATACCGCCGTACCCAAAGTGACAATGTGCCCCCGGCGTTATCATCGCCAGGTACAATCCACAATCCACCAGCGCATCAGCCACCGCCGCCGCATTATTGTCGTCTACCTCCGCATCATAGTGCATCTCGATACCAAGCTCGACATTGTCGGGCAGGCGAGGAGCAACCTTGTCTTTCACCAGCTCAATCATCTCCGGCGTTCCGAAAGCTGGCCCCCATTCCGGCCTCATGTCACCGGGCACAAAGCCGCCCTTGCCCGGATTAAATGTCCATCTGCATATACTGTGTAAAGATTTCTCTGACATTTTTATCTACTCCTTTTCAATTCATGTTTCAAAACATCTTCCCATTTATCATACGCCTTTTGATAACGGTGAGCTAACTTTTCGTTTGGCTCGATTGTCTTAACGGGTTTCAGGCCCACAAAGGCATCCTCCTGGCTCTTGTAGATTCCGGCGCCAATACCGGCTCCCCTTGCGGCACCCTGTGAGCCATCGGTATTATATAATTCCACGACAGATTGCGTTACGGTCGCAAAGGCCTCGCCGAACAACGGGCTAAGGAACATATTCGCGTGACCTGCCCGTACTTTTTGTGCCTGCACGCCGGCCTGACGGCATATTGCAAGACCGTAATTCAACGCAAAGACAATGCCCTCCTGCGCCGCCCTGAGCAGGTGCGCCCTGCTATGCGTGTTAAAGTTCAGACCATGAACGGATGCCCCGATATTCTTATTCTCCAGCGTCCTTTCAGCCCCATTGCCGTAAGGCAAAACTACAAGTCCGTCACATCCCACATCAACCTTGCCTGCCAATTCATTCATCTGGTCGTAGTCGATTGTGTCTGCTGCGTTATGTTTCAACCAACTGTTCAATATCCCCGTCCCATTGAGACACAAAAGCACGCCGTACCTTGGCTGCTCAGCAGAATAATTAACGTGAACAAAAGTATTCACTCTCGATTTGCTGTCGTAATCACCACTATCACTGATACCGTAGACCACACCGGAAGTCCCCGCCGTGGCTGCTATCTCGCCCGGATTCAAAACATTCAGAGATAATGCGTTATTCGGCTGGTCACCAGCTCGATATGATATTTTCGTGCCGGCCTTCAATCCCAATTCCTCAGCCGCTCCTTTTGTCAGTTCCCCCTGAACAGAAAAGGTCGGTACAACGTCGGCAATCAAATCTCTGCTAATCCCATAGTAATCCAGTAATAAATCAGCAAGACCGTGCTGCTGAAAATCCCACATTATCCCTTCTGAAAGACCGGACGGAGTTGTCTTTATCTGGCCCGTCATCTTCATTGCGATATAATCACCGGGCAGCATTATTTTATGAATTTTAGAATAGATATCCGGCTCGTTTTCCATGACCCACTTTAGTTTCGAGGCGGTGAAATTGCCCGGCAGGTTGAGCAGCCTCTCAAGGCACTTTTCTTCCCCGATATCCGCCGCTGCTTTTTCGCCAACCGGCACCGCCCTGCTGTCGCACCAGATTATGGAGGGCCTGAGCACTTCCTTGTTTTTATCCACAGCCACCAGGCCATGCATCTGGTAGGAAATCCCGATAGCCTCAACATTTCGGATTTCGGATTTCGGATTTCGGATTTTAGAGGCGACCTTCCGTGTCGCCTCTTTGACGTGTTCCCACCAGACGCTCGGCTGCTGTTCGGCCCAGCCGAGCTTTTGGGCAATAATCTCCAGCTCTTTGTCCGGCGAAGTCGCCGTCGCCAACACAACCCCCGTTTCAGCTTCCATCAACGTCGCCTTGATTGACGAGCTTCCGACATCGTATCCTAACAATAACGCCATTCACCTATCCCCTTTTCTATCCCGTATTTACTTTTGAACCAGGATATCTTCCGTAATAACTTCCATACTGTTGCGGCGTGAAACCACCCAAATTATAACTATTCCAGCTAAACCTACAAGATTTGTTTGATAAGTTCGAGCTGCAAGACCAGAAGGAGCAACCTAATGCCTACTTTAATTGACCGAACAGTACGATAGGGCCAAAACCATTGATCTTACTAAAGAAATGTAACTGAAACAGCGCGCCCCCGGAATACACTTTTTAAAAAGATGAAATATTTGTTGTTTATTACCGATAATAATGATATGGTATAATTGGTATTTTATTGGAATGATTGCTTAATTGAGCGTTGAAATAGCAGAATCGATGCCCAAGAGTATCGGCTTAGATCATCATTATCGTCATTTCTCTTACTCTGCCAACCTTTGTTAAAAAAGGTACTTTATGTATGCAGGTAGTATGCCGAT
The DNA here is from genome assembly GCA_964451425.1 of uncultured Pirellulales bacterium. Lineage (GTDB taxonomy): Bacteria > Planctomycetota > Phycisphaerae > Sedimentisphaerales > Anaerobacaceae > CS2-K091. Next base: position 12,502 of record CAYVIT010000007.1, on the reverse strand, counting down.
CCTGAAAATAGGGAATTTGGAAATCAGTCCGCCTATAATACAAGGCGGGATGGGCGTCAGAGTATCACTAGCGAATCTTGCCGCTGCAGTCGCAAATGAAGGGTGTGCAGGAATCATTGCAAGTGCCGGGATAGGCAAGTATGAGAACTTTCCAACATCTGATTCCAGTGAAGTAAATTCCGAAGCGTTGAGATATGAAATCCGAAAAGCACGGAGCATGACCGGCGGAGTAATCGGCGTCAATATTATGGTTGCCCTTTCCGATTATGACACTCTTGCCAGAACCACAGTCGATGAAAAGGTGGACATGATAATATCCGGCGCGGGGCTGCCCTTGAGTCTGCCAAAATATCTGAATGGAAATGATATCAAATTGATTCCGGTTATTTCTTCAGCCAGGGCATTAAGAATCATTTGTAAAAAATGGAAGATGAATTTCGATAGAATACCCGATGCGATCATTGTTGAGGGCGTAAAGGCGGGCGGGCATTTAGGATATCATTATCAGAATGCATTAGACAATACAACATCCAGCCTCGAGCAGATACTCCAGGAAGTTCTGACTATTGCCAACACATTTAATCCGAAAATCCCTGTCATTGCCGCCGGGGGAATTTTCGATGGAAAGGACATAGCTCATTTCCTCAGATTAGGGGCTTCCGGAGTACAAATGGCAACACGCTTTGTCTGCACAGACGAATGTGATGTCCACGACAACTTCAAGCAGGCTTATATAAACGCCAAGGCCGAGGATATAACAATAATAAAAAGTCCCGTAGGCCTGCCGGGAAGAGTCATAAGCAATCGCTTCGTAGAAGAAATCAAGCAGGGCAGGACTGTCCCCTTCAAATGTAAATATCGTTGTCTTAGAACGTGTGAGCCCGACAAAGCACCGTACTGTATAGCTGAAGTTTTGGCAATCGCGGCAGAGGGCAATCTGGATGAATCTTTTGCCTTCGCCGGTTCAAATGCCTGGCGGTGTAATGAAATCGTACCCGTCAGATTACTTGTTAATAAATTGGTTGAGGAATATAAGGCGGAACAGTGCGAAGATTCAATATCAGCAGAAGTTGTGGAACAGGGTTTTTAGGTTTAAAAGTTTAAGAAGGAAATTGAAATGAATATCTATGTGGGAAATCTGGCAATTGAAACGTCCGAGGACACCTTGAATCAGGCTTTTTCCGCCTTCGGGCAAGTCAAATCGGTGAGTATCGTAAGGGATGGAACGACGGGCGAATCAAGGGGATTTGGCTTTGTGCGAATGGAGGTTGAGGAGGAAGCACAAACCGCAATTCGCGAAATGAATGAAAAGGAGCTGGATGGACAGGCTATTAAAGTAGAGAAAGGTCGGGCGAAAACAAATGTTGTTCGCAACAGAGGCAAACAAGGAGGCCTCAGGGGAGGTCGTGGAGGCCCGGAGAGACGTGGAGGCTTCGGGAGTGGGCGTCAAGGAAACAGACCGGAAAGTGGCGGGCGAGGAGGTCGTGGCAGCCGCGGACACAGGTAGCAAATATCCGGGATTAATGCAGTCTCAGAGAAAAAGAGCTTCACGATGGACGCCAACCACCATTTGGCCGGGAAAGACTTGACTTTCGATATCGAACTCGCAGCAATCCTTTCACCATCCTGACCGAAGAAAGAGCGGTGCACTCAGAGTACGTGCCGTTCTTGCGGGGTAATTGCCGCAGATACACTGTTTAAAGAAAGTAAGGTGAGATATGAAAACCCAGGAGAAGACCTAAAAATGCAGGGATTGTAAATTTTTCCAGCCTGTTGACCTGCCGAATTTCTATGGTGAATGCCGTAGATATCCACCGGTGTGGAGTAACAACAACGGGACGGATTGGCCTGATGTTGACGAAAAAAGTTGGTGTGGAGAATTCGGGCCCATAAAATAATTCTGATTATGCAGCAAAAGTGATGGACATCCCGAGTTGCTCCATTATTTTCTTGACAATAGGAGAATTTATTGCTATATTTTTTGTATGTAGTTCAGGAGTATTCTTAGCATCCCTCGAAGTATACCCCTCAATAAGAACGATGAGGGAATCTTTATTTACAGGCCTTTTGGGCCTAAGGAGAACATTGTGAGTATAGGTACAGTAAAATGGTTCAATTCAAGAAAGGGGTTTGGTTTTATTACCCCGGATGATGGCGGAGATGACTTTTTTGTCCACCACTCAGAAATTAAGGCGATGGGCTATTCGTCCCTCGATGAAGGCCAGAAGGTCGAATACGAGGTCGGACAAGGCAAAAAAGGCCCATGTGCGACCAACGTAAAGCCTGTCTAACCAAACAATAAGGCTTGAAAGAATCGAAAGGCCCTGCTGAATGGCAGGGCCTTTTTGCATCATATTGTATGCCCTCCTTGGCCGAGGACTCAAGCTCAGTTATGCTGTGAAAAAAGGTGTATCTCTGCCCGACATACCGTTCTTTTGTATCGCCCCAAAAGGATAAGCAATCGCAGCCCACGTCTTAACTACCAAAGACCACCTGTCAAGTTCCGCAGCCCTTTCATTCGTACTGCCACTTGACTATCCACGGGTCTTTTGTTCGCTTCTGAAATGCCTTTAGCTGCTCTTTCAGCTCACCAAGCACCTTCGCGTATTTTGGATTCTCCGCTAAGTTCTTTACCTCGTGCGGGTCGTTTTCCAGATCGTACAGTTCGAATTTAGGCCGATGCAGATATGCCTCGACTTTTCGTTTGCCATAAAACTTATCACCCCGCCGCAGCGTCGCCTGCCAGGTCGAGGCAGCCCAGAGGTCGCTGGCGAACGGATAGTCCAGGCCGTGGGCGATGTTCCAAATCAGCTTATACTTACGCTGACGTACGACACGCATCGGGTAATACATCGTTATCTCGTGAAAAGTATGTGAAGCGAAAGTAACGTCCCATCCCCTGGGATGTTCGGTCTCGATTACCGACTTGAACGAACGCCCCTGAAACTCGGCCCTGCCAAACTGCCCACCGGCAAAATCAAGTATCGTCGGCGCCAAATCTGCATAATTAACCAAGGCATCGCATGTAATACCCTTTTTCTTCTGCTTCGGATTGCGCACTATGCAGGGCAAACGCATACCCGGCTCGTACAGCGTTGTCTTGGCTCCGGGAAACGCAACGCCGTTATCGGAGATATAGATAACAACCGTATTATCGTATTTGCCCGCCTCCTTCAAAACTGACAGCAGCTTCCCCACTCCCTGGTCGACACGTGAGACCGACTGGTAGTACTGCGCCAGCTCAGCCCGGCACTCGGGCGAATCCGGCAGGAATGGTGGAACAATTGCATCCTCTGGCTTGTATGTGACTTCTGTTATGCCGCGGTAGCCCTGTTGGCGATTGCCAAACCGGTCTGGTTTTTCCGGCAGGTTCTCGATTCTGCCGCCGCCGCGATGGGGGTCACTTGTGCAAAAGTACAGGAAAAACGGTCGATTATCTTCAGCGGCAACAAACGCTCTACATTTCTCAGCCATCTCGACCGGACTGCGGCTGTTGGCTTTCAGCGCGACATCGAACTTGTAAACCTCCTCTGGAGCAACATGGTACTTACCAATCCGCCCCGTACGGTATCCTGCCTCGGTCAGTAACACAGGCAGGCTCTTGATATTCGGGAAAGACACAAAATGATGGTAACTGTGCTGGTGGCCGTACTGACCATTGGCGTGATTGTACATCCCGGTTAAAATCACAGATCGGCTGGCGCTGCAGCTTGCCGTCGTACAAAAAGCATTCGTAAAACGCACACCCTCACGCGCCAGACCGTCCAGGTTCGGCGTCTTGATGACCGGGTTGCCGTAACAGCCGACCGCGTCAAGCCCATGGTCATCGCTCACAATCAAAACAATGTTAGGCCTTTTGTTTTCACCAGCAGACGCTTGCTTTGAAACGAATCCCCCGCTAAGAAACACCGATGCTCCTACCGCACAGCCCTTCATAAAATCGCGTCGACCAATCAATCTACTTCGCATATCTCTTACCTCCAGCTTCCTTGAACAAGCAATTCACTGTTATTTTCCGCATCAGGCGATTTTGGTTCCGATATCGTATGGTACTCTTGATTTATGCAATACACCTCCTTCACAATGTACAAAAAAATTTTGCAGATAATACCAGTTTTCTTCCGGTAATTCAACGATTCTCCGGCGATTTTGTGCCTGTTGTACTTGTATTGGCAGAAATCGCCCGCTCGTAGAGAAGAACTTCTGGACAAAAACCAACCGATTTGGTACAATGTCCTTTATAAATAACTTGTTGCTATGTATTAGCCAGAGGAGGTCAATGAAGCGCTATTTGACTATTTTTGTATTACTGTGCACTATCAGCACCGCAGAGGGGGCACATTTCAGCTATTACGGGGGCGGACTTCGTGCTTTCTACGAAGTTTATGCAGAAAACCTTACTGACACAGATGGCCCCTTTAGTGGGACACAGGATGGTACAAATTCTGCTGCGACATTAGGATCAGCCGTCGTTTTTCAGGCAAACAGTTATGCCAGCAGTGTTATTGCAAGCAAGAGCCTCGGCAATTCTATTCGCATAAAGTCAGAGTCTAACGCTAACGGCTATGGAGCTTACAGCACCTGCTATGCACGCGGCCAGGCTTCCGGCAGCACTCAAAGCTCCCAAACTAAGGGTATATTCTATATGATTATGCCGGATGCCAACGAGCAGACAGGCGATGACGTGATGGTTTATTATAATGATATGCTATACATTTGGTCTAACGGAACCACATACGTTCGCATCGACGGGCCGGGGACTATGAACCATCTTGCAATCACGCGAGGTCTGCTTCCGCCTGTATCCACAGAACCGGCCAGCGAATATGAGGTTTTGAGGTTTCCTCAAGTCGAGATATCCAACAGTGGCGGCGATTTGTTTGGTGGTGTACATGCTTTCCCGGCAAAAATCGGCGATGTAATAGGTATCTTTGCAGATAATTATGCAAAGGTCGAAGGCCCGGCGGTAAGCGGGGAGGTCTACAGCGAGCATACGATGATTCTTACCGTAAGAGCCGTATTGGCCGGCGATTTAGACTATGATGGCGACGTGGACTTTTTCGACCTGGCAAAACTCGCCAACAACTGGCTTGCAGGCGTCGGGGTTGAGTCTCCAATCGACGATGACCCGCCGGAACCCGACCCGATGGAATGGGCTGAGGGCGGCGAACCTAAAGAAATTGAATGCGGCGGCCCTTACTGTGCCACGATGACGGCAGAAATAGCTACAGACCCAAGCGGAGGTATTCAGTATTACTTTCAATGCACCGACGAGAGCGGCTTCAGCAGCGCCTGGCAAGGCAGCCCCACATACACTGTCACGATAGGTCCAAGCGGACATAACTACTATTTTCGCGTAAAGGCACGTGATATCCACGGCAATGAGACCGGCTGGTCTCCTGCCCTGCCAATGAATTAATAACAATCGTCTCATACGCAGGCTGGACGATTGGGAGGGGGAGAGGTTCTTCATCTCACTCGGCATGACCGAAGCAATACCAAACATCCAACAATGAACTAATACTCCATGACATTTGATTTTGTAAGTTGTCATTGCGAGGCCAGCGAAGCAGGCCGCGGCAATCTCGAACCTCCGAAAGGTTGAGATTGCTTCGCTTCGCTCGCAATGACAGGCAGCGAATACAATGGAACCCACAAGTTCAATTGTCATAAGGTACTAAGGCGATTTAAATAATTTTTTTGATATTTAATCACAACCTCGTTATACTCCAGGGGTGTCTTCAAAGTGTACATATATCCATATTTTAAGAACAGGGAGCTGAAAAAATGAAAACAAGAGCCTGGTTTGTTTTAGGAGCAGCGGCAATAATTTTGCTCGGCTGTGCAAAGAAAGGGACAGAAAATTCACAAGAACCTAAAACTGAGGAGCAAAGAGCAATGACCATCAACGTAGAATCCTTTGGCAAAACGCCGGACGGGCAGGAAGTTGACTTGTACACCCTCGCCAATATTAATGGTATTAGAGCCAAAATTACAAATTATGGAGCGATATTAGTATCATTAGAGGTGCCGGACAAAGACAGTAAGCCGGCTGATATCACGCTCGGCTACGATAAGCTTGACGGATATCTCACCAGGCACCCATATTTCGGCTCGACTGTCGGCAGATACGCCAACCGTATCGGCGGGGCCAAGTTCAAACTTAATGATATCGAGTACACGCTGGCGGCTAATAACGGCCCGAATCACCTGCACGGCGGCATCAAGGGTTTCGATAAAGTCGCGTGGAAGCTCGAAGATATAAAAGCCGAAAGCGACAAGGCACTTCTGAAGTTGAGCTATCTGAGCAAAGACGGCGAAGAAGGATATCCCGGCAATCTGGCATGCACCGTTACCTATACCTTGACAAAAGATGGTGAATTGAAGATTAGCTATGAGGCCGAGACGGACAAGGCCACGGTAATTAATTTGACGAACCACAGCTATTGGAACCTGGCCGGGCAGGGCAGTGGGGATGTCCTCGGGCATGAACTTATGCTCAACGCCGATAAGTACACTCCCGTAGATGAAGGTCTTATACCAACCGGTGAAATCAGAAGCGTTAAAGATTCACCGATGGATTTTACAAAGCCAATGACCATCGGCTCTCGAATCGGCCAGGTCGAGGGCGGCTACGACCATAACTACGTTCTCAACAGCGGCGGGGGGGCACTTAGTCTATGTGCAAGGGTCTCCGAGCCCACCAGCGGTCGAATAATGGAAATCTATACTACCGAGCCGGGAGTTCAGCTCTATACCGGAAATTTCTTAGACGGTTCCATAACAGGCAAATCAGGCAAGGTATACAAGAAACACTATGGATTCTGCTTAGAGACGCAGCACTTCCCGGATTCACCGAATAAACCGGACTTCCCGTCTGTTGTTCTGAATCCGGGCGATAAGTACACAACAGTTACCGTATACAAGTTTTATACAAAGTAGATGTGAAGCTGCGGATTGAGACAGCCATTTTCACCGAACGAGTCGAGGCCTGGACCCGCCGAAGGCGGGCTCAGGCCAGGTATATTTCGTCCTTTAGCTTGATTTCCGGTATCTGATTCAGCTTTGCTTTGATGTCATCTTTTTCCAGCGCAAAGCCTGGGGCGATTTCGATTGTGCAGTCGACCGAGCCATCCGCCTTTCTGGGGACTGTAATCCCGGCGGATTCGAGCCAACCGGCAGCACGGTCAACCATCATTTGCTTTGCCTTGCCGACACTATCGGCACCGGTCGTATCCTTGACCGGTGCGAATTCCTCACTTCGATTAGTTTCCAAAATGACCGACTTCGAAGCCATCGGCAGAGCATCAAAGACAAAGGTCTCCAGCTTTACACCGTTTGGCTCATCGGGTTCCATAAAACGACCCTGCTCATCGATATAGGGAACTTTTTTTACGGCCCTATGCAGAGGCAGAGAAATGCCCTCGGCGCTCAATCTTTCAACAAAGCTCACGCTAACAATATGAATGGCAATACTGCCGAGCTGGAAGAGAAGTGAGCCATCGGGATTTTGTTTCTCAGCCAACTCATCGGGAAAATCGCTGTATTCGATGACGGTCACTTTGCCATCGGCCAAACAGAAGTTGCCAACCTTTTCCTTTGGCCCTGCTTTTATCAATGCCTTTGAAGACATTTCGGCCTCGTCAAGTGCGTGCAGCCCAATAAAGAGGGGGTCAAAGATATTTACGAGGGGATTATCTACCTGCCAATAGCTTAAAAACTCCACGCCGTGTTTTTTCATATCGCCGACAGCGCCGCTTTCACAAAGCGCCTTCAGGCATCCGCCGTGGCCGTCGGGTGAGCAGGCTATATTGGCCTTGTCGGCCAGCAGGATTTTGCCGTCGAAACCAAAATTCGGCAATGTGCCCTGCTGAAATATAAAGATGTCGCTCTCTCTCAGGTCGTAATAGTTATTCACGCGGAAGATTTCTTGCGTTTCGGCGTAGTTCAAGGGACTGGTCATTATATACCAGGGACAATTGGTCCGGTACCTTTCCGATGCTGCTGTGATATTCTCGGCAAAGATTTGAAAAAGCGTCTTTTTCTTAACAGGACTGACAGGGAAATTGCCCTTTGGGCCGTCGAATCCGAGCCGGGTTCCCTGGCCGCCGGCCACGACCAGAGCGGCGACCTTGCCGGTCGATATCAACTCTTTACCCAATTTAATTGCCTTGTCGTATTTGCGTTTTTGAGCGGTGTCGACCGGAACATCGCTGTAGGACTGGGCAGGGACTAAATCTCTACTTATTTTAGCTAAAAAGGATTTCTTAACGAATTTAGCCACCCAGTCGTCTGTTTTCGGTAAATCCAACTGCCGGATTTGTGCAAGCAGATTCTGCCTCTCAGCCGCACCCAGTTGCTCCCAAAACGTTAAAAGGTGGCTCTGATTGTGCTTTTTAAGTAACTTCTTTATATTTTCAAAAGTTCTTATTGCGGTCATACCCACGATTATAAGCTAAAAACAGCCATATAAAGAAAAATTCATAAAATTTCAATAATTTTAGCGTATTTGCCGAAATTTTATTTGACAGGGAATTGTCCTTGTGTTAGAATATAATATAAAGACAGGTAGGTTTAAAAGCATTATTATAACTTAAACCGCCATCATAATTTGTTTTTTTATCATATCCCTAACCTGCCTGCGAAAAAGAGCTTTTTTGCCTCTAAGGTTTAAATCGCTGTGCCAGAGCAGCCTCAAATAAAGAGTAAGCCGATACATGAGCTACAATGAAAAAATTCAATACTGTGGATTTGAATCAACTGCTTTCAGGCGAAAAAAATAAAGAAAGGAGGTTCGCAAAAAACAAGTTTTTTTTCGTTTCCAAACAGCAGTATTTAGCTTCATTTATTTATTAAATCGATAAAATTAAAAAAGTGTGCTTAAAAGCAGTTGACTTTGCGAATCTCGAAAAAAGTAAAGGAGACATAAAATGAAAGGAAAAAGAAAAGGTTTTACATTGGTTGAGCTTTTGGTCGTGATTGCGATCATAGCGCTGCTGATGGGCATCCTGATGCCGGCTCTTTCCAGGGTGAGGCAGATCGCCTTTAGAATGGTCTGCGGTTCCAACCTGTCGGGCATAGGCAGAGCAATGCTTATCTATGCCAACGATTACGACAACGACTTCCCGCGGGCAGGTTATGTCGGGACCGTTTGGGTTGACGAGCTTCTTCAATGGGCTGCTACTGATCGCACGGGTGCTTTCGGCAATCCGGTAGGGGGAGGGGTAACAAGTGCAACTATCACTTCCAGCTTTTATCTTCTGGTAAGGTATGCCGAGGTAACCCCAAAGTCGTTTGTCTGCAAGAGCGAATCCAATACGACAGTCTTCAAAGTTGAAAATTACCTATCGTCAGGTTATGAAGATGAGGATGTTTGGGATTTTGGACCTGGCCCAAGCACTAATGAAAGTTATTCACCCACCAACCACTGCAGCTACTCCTACCATATGCCCTACAATAGGTTTTTCCTCAGTACCGCATCAAGTGAACCCGGCATGGCAGTGGCAGCCGACCAAAATCCATGGTTAGACAACGATACTGACGCATCACAATTCCTTTGGGACAGCCACGAAAAGTTCGACGGCATAACAAAATACCAATTTGGAAACGCCGGAGCTCACCAGAGGGAGGGGCAAAACGTATTGTTTATGGACAACCACGTATCCTTTGAAAAACAGTCATTCTGTGGTATCGAAGAGGACAACATTTATACATATTATGACTCTTCGGCGGATATACAGCAAGGTGTGCCCCCGTTGGATTGCGCCGTAGATCAGGATCCTGAATATTGTAAGCTCCATCCGAGCGTACCAAAAGATTCATTTTTGGTAAATGAGTGCGGTCTCGGCGCTGCAGGCGAACCACCAGTAGAAAAAGGACCGTCTTGTTTCCCTGCTGATACTCGCGTATGGATCAATGGCGCACTTGTGCAAATCTCAAGAGTTGCCGCAGGACAGAACGTCGGCAAGCCTGACGGTGCCTCAGTGGCACTATGCGCAGAGAAACCGGCCTCCTTAAAGCAGATTGAAAGGGTCCAGGAGCACGAGGGGACGTTCGAATGTTACGATATAGTGCTCGAAAGTGGGAATCGTATCAGTGTTGCAAGTTCACACCTCTTTCTCGTTAATTCTGGCCAATGGATCCGAGTACAGAATTTGAGAAGCGGCTCAAAACTGCAATCATTGAAGGGCCCAATTAGCATCAAGAATGTTGTAAAGAGAGCAATGCCTTTTGTTGGTAAGGTCTACAATCTGAAGGTTAAAGGTGGAGAGCGGTATTTTGTAGGCAAAGACGGTGTGATTGTACGTGATTGGTGAGACACCGCGTTAATAGGTGTTTAACCTGCTCGTACAACACCTTTTTGGCCTTGTTAACAGGCGGCCTTGTGTGATTGAGCACAAGGCCGCTTTCTTATTGGTAATTGGTGAGTAGTTCATCCACCAATTCACTATTTGAGCAAACATAAGATTTGTCTTTAGCCGGCATTTATGTTAAATTGGCTGCTTTGATTTTCAGGGAGTGCAGAATTGGGACAAACACTCGTTGATAAGATACTTTCTAAGCATTTAGTGGCCGGCAAAATCGCCGCTGGTGAGCAGGTTGGCATCCGGATTGACCAGACGCTCACACAAGACGCTACCGGAACAACGGCATTTTTGCTGTTTGAATCGATGGGAACCGGCAGAGTTAAAACCGACCTGTCGGTCAGCTATGTTGACCACAACACGGCCGGATTCGGGCCGGAAAACCACAACGACCATTTGTATCTGCAAACGATAGCGGCCAAATCAGGCGTCTATCATTCGCGGGCCGGCAACGGCATCTGCCATCAGGTCCATCTGGAGCGGTTCGGCAAGCCCGGGGCGACACTTCTGGGCAGCGATTCACATACGCCCACCTGCGGCGCACTCGGTATGCTTGCCATCGGGGCCGGCGGGCTGGATGTGGCGGCGGCTATGGCGGGGGGACCATTCTATCTGACCTGTCCGAAAATCCTGGGTGTCAAACTTACCGGCCAATTGGGCCACTGGGTATCAGCCAAGGACATTATCCTTAAACTGCTCAGCCGGCTCTCGACAAAAGGCAACGTGGGCTGGGCGGTCGAATATTTCGGCCAAGGCGCTTCAGAACTAACTGTGCCGCAGCGGGCAACGATAACCAATATGGGAGCGGAATTAGGCGTAACAACGAGTATCTTTGCCGGCGATGAGCAAACGAAAAGATTTCTCGCCGCCCAGAAAAGAAAGAAAGACTATAAGCCGCTGGCTGCCGACCCGGATGCCGAATATGACAGAATCATTGAAATAAACCTGTCGGAACTTGAACCGATGGCGGCCTGTCCATCATCGCCTGATAACGTCAAAACCGTCAGAGAAATTGCCGGCGTCCAAACAAAACAGGTCTTAATCGGAAGCTGCACAAACTCTGGCCTTGCGGACTTAATGATGGTAGCAAAGGTCTTAAAGGGCAGGCGTATAAACAATATGGTCGAATTTGCGATTGTTCCTGGCAGCAGAGAAGTTTTAAATATGCTGGCAGAGGCCGGGGCACTGGGAGATATGATTTCAGCCGGCGCTCGCGTCCTTGAATGCGGCTGCGGGCCTTGCATCGGACAGGGCCTTTCACCCGCTGATGGAACGGTGAGCCTGCGCACGTTTAACAGGAACTTTGCCGGGCGAAGCGGGACGAAAAACGACAAGGTCTATCTGGTCAGCCCGGAGACGGCGGTCGCCTCTGTTCTGACCGGCCAAATTACGGACCCGCGCGATTTGCCCAAAATCCTCGGGGCAGAATACCCGAAAATAGAACAACCGGCCGAATTTATCATAAATGACAATATGATAGAGCCGCCTTTGAGCGAAAAAGATGCGGTAAAAGTAAAGGTCCTGCACGGCCCTACGATTGTGGTGCCGGAAATGCCGCCGTCCCTGCCGGAAACATTACAGGGACAAGTCCTGATAAAATGCGGCGACAAAATAACCACCGACCACATTATGCCGGCCGGGCCTTACCTGAAGCTGCGCTCGAATGTACCCGAATACGCAAAGGTCGTCTTCAACTGCTTCAACGAACCGGGCAAGCCGACATTTGCCCAGCGCAGCCTTGAGCTCAAGAAACAAGGATTTGCCGGTATAATCGTGGCAGGCGAAAGTTATGGCCAAGGCTCGTCAAGAGAGCATGCTGCTCTTTGCCCGATGCATCTGGGTGTGCGGGCAGTGCTGGCAAAGAGTATCGAGCGAATCCATAAAGCCAATTTGATTAACTTCTGCATTGTACCCATAGAATTCGCTGAGCCGGGAGATTGCGACAAAATCAATCCGGCAGACCTGCTTCAGATAGACAATCTACTTGAAGCGATAAAAGGCCGCGATGAAGTTAAGATTGTAAATAAAACTGCTTCATTTGAATTTGTCGGCAAGCTGATTCTCTCTGCCAGAGATAGAGAAATCTTACTCTCAGACGGACTTTTGAATTACACAATTAAAGGGGTAAAGGGGCAAAG
>CAYVIT010000006.1:47931-50716 GCA_964451425.1 uncultured Pirellulales bacterium | reverse complement strand
ATTCCCGCGCCGGGTGCTATTTTGTTAGGTGGTATTGGTGTAGCCGTTGTCGGCTGGCTTAGAAGGAGAAGGACACTGTAAGGATTAACTGACTTAACCTATAGCTTAACGGGAGGCAGGAAGGATGTCACGGAGACGTGAGACTTCCTTCCTGCTCCCTGAGAGCTTTTAGAGGTAAAAGTGTTATGAAGATTTTAAAAATATCAATTTTGTTAATTAGCCTGTCTTGCTTCTTAATAGGTACAGGCGGAATTGCATACGGTTCATTTACTACAGTGGGAGCCCCGCCCGGAACCGAACTAACCATCGAGCAGCTCCTTGAGGGAATCTACGGTGGTGATTTTAGTCCCTCGACGCAGGGAGCAGAAGTGTATACAAGTGGCGGTCTAACCGCCACGCGTGTGGATGACTACTTGACCTCCGGTCCAGGCAGCGACCTGAACATAATGACTGGTCCTGCCAGTGGCGATACCGACCAGACATGGACTGACGGACTCACCACACTGAACGCTCGGGCCAGATATGCAGGTTATGACCAGGCTTTTGGCTACACCAGCGGTGGTACCTACACCGAATTGTTTGAGTATACCGGTTCAAGCGGCTTTATACCGGAAGGGACAGTTCAAACCACTGTCAATTTTACGGGCCATACCTGGGTCTGGGACCGCAGCGATGCGGACGGCAGCGATGCTGCTGCCGGTCTGCACTGGCAGTCGCTGGAAAGCTATAACTCCGATGACCGAGACCACATGATAACTTACGAGATTACCGGACTGGCTGATGGTTATAAGACCTGGCTGATATTCTGGGATGACCAAGATGCTGATGAGTATAGTGACTACGACTTCAATGATTTTGTCATTGAGCTTCGGGTAATCCCGGCTCCAGGCGCTATTTTGTTGGGTGGTATCGGCGTAATCCTTGTCGGCTGGTTACGGAGACGCCGTACTTTGTGAAATTAGTGGGTATTTATTTAGGATGAGTTTAAGACGGAATTATTATCAGGATAAAGAAATGAACAAGGGAAAGTGGGTTTCGGTAATTATCGTATCGGTCTTTATGGCTATGCCCGCTTTTGGAGTTGCGACTGTCAAGTTTCAGGATAGTTATGGCAGTACTCCAGGAGGTGAATTCCTGGTTACACCTTCGGACTTCGGCTTTATCCCTGTCAGCCTGACAGATACAGATGCCTTCGAAAGCTTCTGTATAGAAAAGAATGAGTTCATTCGTTTCCACTCAACGTATTGGGTGACGTTTACAGATGCTGCGGTGAATGGCGGCATAGACGGCCAGGAACCTCCAGGTTCCAAGAGTGACCCTCTCAACCCTATGACTGCATATCTGTATTCGCAGTTTGTCACCGGCGAGCTTGAGGGCTATGACTATGATAACACAGGTGTGGGCCGAGTCGCTTCTGCTAACGCCCTGCAGTATGCAATCTGGTATGTCGAGAATGAGATTACCGGCCTGCCGGATGGCCTGGCAACGACATTTTATAATGATGCAGTGGCCGCAAGCTGGACGGATCTCGGTAATGTCCAGGTTATGAATGTTTTCCTCGATGCAAGCTGCACTGTTAATGGACAGGACCAGTTGATTATGACTTCTACTCCCATCCCGGCTCCGGGAGCTATTCTGCTCGGCGGCATCGGGATAGTCCTCGTCGGCTGGCTTAGAAGACGGAAAATTCTATAAGTTTGTATATTCGGCTTTTTACTTTTGAGGAGGATGGGGTGGTGATGAAATGAATTTCTTTATGTAATTAATGGAAAGGAGGGCAAATGGAAAAGTTGATAACATTATTTGCCATTGTGGCCGTAATGGCCGTAAACGCTCACGCCGCAGTAACTATAGACTTCACGGAAGTTGACTTGGGGAACAATCAAGTAGTTAATCTGACAGACCAGTTTGCAGCCTATGGCGTCACTTTTGAAGACGTCTATCGCTATTTAGATAATAGAGACCCTTGGCTTGAATTAGACCCTGATGGTGTTGATCACTGGTTTGAAGGTCTCTATGGTTTTGGGATTGCCAATGGTGTATTAGAAGGCCAATTGATTCAAGTCACGATGGGAACGGTTTATTTCACCAATCCTACACCTTATGTGACCATTGATTGGTGGGACATCTACACAGGTCAGATACATATTATCGCTTACGATTCTGGTGGCAGCGTCATAGATGCCTTTGACGGCCCTACAACATCATACGATGATTCAGGAACCGAAACACTCTCAGGAAGCAGCCTGATTTCTTATTTGACTTTTAATAACAGTGGTGGACTTGTGCAGATAGCGAATATGGAATTCTCTCCCATCCCGGCTCCCGGCGCTATCCTGCTGGGCGGTATCGGTGTGGCCCTTGTCGGCTGGCTGCGAAGACGAAGAACATTATAAGCAGTATTTCAACACAGCATACGAAAAAGCGAAGTCATAAGATTTCGCTTTTTTTATTTCCCATGCTTTGGATTTAATTGTTTTGTTTTTATTCGTGTATATTCGTGGCTTTCTACAGTTATTCCCGCTGCCAGAGCCAGTTCTCCGCAAATATCCTGAGGTCGGCAAAATCGACCATTCCATCCGTGAGTAAATCATATATACAGGATTGCTCGGCGGACCATTTATCGGAAAACTCTACGAAATCTGCAAAGTTGACCGACCTGTCAATATTAAAATCAGCAGGATTGCCGTTCATACTCGCCTGATTCGTTCCGCCGTAAGCCCCCATATTTATGCGTTTGCCGTTCGGCCAAGCTTCATCACTCCAATCCGAATTCGGGTCTCCC
>CAYVIT010000006.1:45956-47831 GCA_964451425.1 uncultured Pirellulales bacterium | reverse complement strand
TCAAACGATGCAAAACACGGGTCGGCATCGATATTGCCTGTCCCCTCAGACCAGCTATTTTCTATATCACTGTAACTGATTGAGACGCTGCTGATCGCATCAACAGCTACCTGCTGGTCGGAGGCGGCCTCGTTTGCCCACAGTATACTGTTTCTGATAGTTACGCTGGTTCCATCCCGGCAAAACAGAGCACCGCCGGTATCAGTAGCCCGGTTTCGCGTTAGTGTACAATTGACCAGGGTAACTTCACTTGGTGAGTAACAGTTCACGCCGCCGCTGCTGGTTGCCGTGTTATCAGTGATAATGCAATTGAGGAAAGTAACGCTGCTTAACACCAGGTCGAGTCCACCGCCTTCAAGGGGGACATTGTTACTATTTATAATGCATCCGACTAACTCCGGATTGCTGTAAAAACAGCTTACACCTCCGCCATAGAATCCCGCCCGGTTCCCTGTTATAGTGCAATTGGAAATCTTCGGATCGCTGAAATGGCAATGTAGGCCACCGCCGGAGTTTTCAGCATAACCGTTTGTAATGATACAACTATCAATTAGCGGATTGCTGTCAAAGCAGTAAATATTTGCGCCATGAAGGTCTGTATATCCATTTCTGATAGTAAGGCCGGTTATTATACAGTTTGCATCCTCGCCGCTGTGAAAATAGAAACCGCGACCTGCTCCATTTGGGTCGATGATTGTATTTGCTATAATATCAGGATTACACGGGGCTGTGCTGCGGATGGTTATCGATTTGCCGCTTGGATCAATATTATAATTGTTGGGATCTGCTGTATAGATACCGGGTCTTATCTCTATAATATCACCATCAACGGCTGCATCGATTGCGTACTTAATTTTGCTGAAAGGGTCGTCAAACGTACCTGTGCCGGGGTCGTTTGGTCCATTCACATCAACATATATGACCTCTGCAGCATTAGATATCGAGGCAAGGAAGAAGCCCAGGAGGATAATCATGACTGTTTTTGATTTACACACCCGCACTCCTTTCACAGCCGAAAATTTTTACCTTGACCTTAGAAGTTTATCATTTCTTGAAGAGATGGTCTTCGCCAGCGTCCAATACCATCCCACCAGGATGAAATATAGTCAACGATAGCCTTATTTTGGTCTTTCCGGCTGTATAAATCTATCGCCATATCGCGAACCTGTCGCATACATTCTAATCCACCAACCTGCCATGCCTTAACGCCTATTTCAACCGCTTCAAGTTCCGCCTGTACAAAATCGCTTCTACTGGTTGTAAGCAGCCCGGCGAGCTTTTCAGCCTCCGCCTTAAATGCTTCCTGCCAGCGGAGCCTGTCTGATTCGTAGTTTGCCAATGCCTCTGCCAACTTACCTTCACGCTCCTTCTGTCTTTGTTCTCGCTCGGCTTTAGCTTCGGCCAGCCGTTCAGCGCGATGTTTTCGGCTTGCAGGAGGCAACAGCATTTCCAGCAGTGCCGTCACAGGGTCCACAATCACCCAGACCAAAAAAGTAGTAACAAAAGTTCCCAGGGCAACACCCAACAGAAATTCCTTGATTGCACTTGCGCCTATCATTCCCAGACAGCCTGCTAAGCCGCCCAAAAAAGGAGTTGTTATATAGAAAAGCGTGTAGTAATGCGTGCTTGTTAGTGGGTGCTCTATTTCTATATTCTGACCTGGTGAAACGCCCCTGAAAATTGCAAATAGATAAATACTAATCAGCAGGAAAACTATTAAGGCAGAATACCCCGAGAGCGAAAATATCACCCACCAATGAACACCTGCCTGCCGAAGTGCGAAGACCAAAATATATCCAACACACAACACAAACCATACTGTACCGGCAAGATGAATTGACTTCAACATCCTACGCTTAGTCATGCCTGATTCCT
>CAYVIT010000006.1:9531-45856 GCA_964451425.1 uncultured Pirellulales bacterium | reverse complement strand
TCCTCGATTACCTGGGCTATGGCAGATATTACAGTTGGCGGCACATATATTATATCGCCTTCCTGCAGCAGAACATTCTTGCTCGTATCTCCGTGAGCAATCATGCGGTCCAGGTCTACTTCGAAGATTTTAGGCTTGATGCTCTTATCACTTGACGGCCTTATTACCTGGACACGCTGCTCCCACGCCATCGGATTGATTTTCGCTTCAGCAAGCGCACTTAATACTGTGTCCCGCCCAGTGTAATCCTTCTCACCGGGCAGATAGACTTCGCCCAGTACATAAAACACTTTGCTTCGGAATACAACAATCCGAACGTCGATCGGGCTTTCTCCTTCTAATCTGTACAGTTCTGAGGCCTTTTTGTGCAGGGCCTTCGCAACTTCTTCGGGAGTCTTGCCTGCTGCTTCTATTTCTCCAAGATTTTCAAAGCTAATCCTGCCGTCCGGCCGAATCCGCTGCCGTTGCTGGTGGATTTCCGGTACCTTCGAACATAGTACCGCAATCTCGTCGGGTGGTTGTAAAATATAAGTTTGAGCTGTAACGTTGACCTGTCGGGGCTTTAGAAACGCCTCTATGTTTTCGGGTCGAGACGAAAAGCAACCGGTTGCACCAATCGTTATAAGCAACAAAATCGATACGACTACTACTCTTATATATGTCATTTTGGATTTCCTTTCCCCTGCGATATGCCGTAATCTGCATATTCGTATGTTAGGTGTGTGCTTGAAAAACAAGGTTACACAAACTAAAGATTATAATGGATTTCACCGTTTGTTGTCAAGCTTTTTTTAATTTTTTTGGGGAGCGTATATCTCTTGAAAATACACCTTTTTTGCTGAATGCAATAAGCATACAAAACAAATCCAAAAGACGAAATTATACGGAGGATGGCTGTCAGCCTTGTGACATCACATCGGATAATATCGGACGAATCCATACTTTGATTTTATAAAATTCCGGCTCCGAACGAGCCTGGCTGTATGCTTTTGCAATGGTTACTGTGAAGGGGAATAGGTATATTTATGTTGTCTTCAAACTTATATGTCCAAACTGTTTTTTGGACACTTGTCGAAGGCAAAATTTGAGGAGCATTCAGCGTCCGGTTATGGTGCTCCAAACAAAATTTCTCACTCTACGATCTACGGTGTTTCAGTAAAACCAAGCCACCCATGGCAATTAGTATCAGCGTAGTCGGCTCTGGTATATGAACAGTAAAATAGTCACTACCACCTTGATACTGCCCCGAACTAAATTGAAGCGCTTGCTTGGAGAAGAATTCGTCCTGTACAAAACTCTTATTAGTGTCAAGATCAAGGGTAAATGTATAATCGCCCACGGTTCCATCCCATATGAAGGCGTATCTTCCCATAATGTCATCAATTAACAGTGCTTCAGCAACTCCATTGCCTGGGCCGTCACCAAAGGTATAAGAACCATCACCGTTATCTATAGCAGTGGCCCCTGCGGAATTTCCATACACCCAATAATTAGTCTCAGTGTCTACCGATTCGCTGGCTGCCGCGTCAAAAGTTAATACGCCAGGTCCATTAATGTTGCTGATAGTAGCTTGAAATCCCTGAGCAAAAAGGGCGAGGTCTTCACTTATCACAAGGTCAAAACTAAATAGCTCATCTTGAGAATCGGGCATCAAGACAATATATGGTTTTATTTCGACACCTCTCGTCTTCCCGCAGAAGACTCCACAGCTTAACAAGAATAAGAATATCGCGAACTTTAATGCCTTCATAACAGTTCCTCCAGAAGGACGTTTAATAATTAAGTTTTGCTCCACCTTGTTGCTGAACGAAGCGCAAAGTAACTACTATTGTATTAAAAATCGATGTAAATGTCAACGAAAATCCCTAACACAAGGCCCCTTTTTAACGGTTAATTTACAAATCCTCCTTACTTTGCATACGAAATTTCTCTTTTTTCGGACTTCTGAGCAAATGTCATCAACACATTTTTCCCCTCTGCGCAAGCAAACTAACTGCGCCCGAAAGGCAGTAGCGCTTATTTTTAAGTTTTCAATGAAATTCCACAGTTAACGAAGTGGGCAGGGATAGGTCACTTCATTTTTGCACAGTGTGCCCCGCCATACTGCGTTTGCAATAGAGCGGTCTGCCACATCGACAATACCATCACAATTCAGGTCACAATCACGCAATGTAAATGTTCCGGCAGAGCCTGTCTGCCAAAAGGCATTTATTATCGAGCGATCTGCCAAGTCGACTATGCCATCGTTGTTGACATCTCCAAGAAGAGCTATGCCGAACTCTTGTTCTGCTGTGCCCGTATTACCATAATCATTACCCGTAACGGTTACTATCACCTTAAATACTCGGCCTGAATCGGATATACCCTCCAGTTGATTACAGTTGCGAGCCGCAAAACTCCAAAATGTATCATTAGGTTCACCACCACCAACGGTATCCGGCTCTAAGATAACATCGGATGGAAGTACAAATTCCCATAGGTAGCTGTAGCTGCTGTTGCTTAGTGGATCGTCAGTGATTGTAACATTCGCAATCAAATTGGAGCCGGCTGCACCGGGCAGATTCTGATACATCCACAAGTTGTTTATAACCAAATCAACATTCATAATCCCGCTGAATTCACATAGCCAATTTTGAGCGAGGAGACTCAGGTCTGTTGTGTCAACCGCATTGTTGTAAACCAAATCGGCTCCGCCGCAATTGTTCGAGCTGGAACAATTGGATTCGAGCCAATACTGGGCGAGGATGGCAAAGTCAGTGAAACTTACATCGCAGCTTTTGTCCAAATCAGCACCGCCGCATTCACTGGCAGCGAAGACATAAAATGTGATTCCGGCAGCAACCCCACATCCCATTACGAGCACGAACACTGACGCTAAAAGCAAGATGCTTGTATTTGCTCTAAAATCTACCATTTGTTTTCATCCCTGAAAGGTATGGTATATAGTGCAATTAACAATATACGAAATTATGACCATAGAAGCAAGGGAATATCGGATGTTCTCGAATATTTTCCAACCTAATAAAAGATGCATCTGGGAGTCAAGAATGAGCTTTCGAGCACATTTAACGATAATTACAAGGCATTGAAAATACACAAATTTGATGAACCCTATTACAATATGAAAGTTCTACTCAAATTATTTTTGGACCGCCTCTACACGTGGACTTGAGGCATTTTGTTTACGCACACTTTTTCAAAAACCGCAAAGCTTATAAACGTTAAAATCTTTATAGGCATTGAAGGTAAAAAACATTCAAATATCAAAAGGTGCTTTTAATCCTGACAACGGCTCATCCAACTTCAAGCACTGTTAGGGTAAACAAAATAGCTTTGAAATTATGAATTTAACCACCTTTTAATTTTGGTCTGTTCCGGCTCGAAAAACACATATTCCAGGCAAAGGCCAAAAATGCAGGAAGTTTTCTTTTTAGTTTTTGCTCTGTTAAAGAGGTTGTTAACACCGTCAATGTTTTATCTTCTCTCCCATACTTTTTTCCCCTCTGCTCCTATTTCTTTCGTCGTCTCAATTCACTTCCTCCGACGGCATTTGCTGCTGATGCTGATTATTTATCATCTGCCTTTGAGAAGGTCTATCTAAAAATCGCTTCCCTAAAGGTCGCTTCTTTAGCGCCTTCTCTCGGCCTTGAATTCATCAGCATCAGCCAAAAGATTTATAAACTCCTATCACTTAGTACGATCGTACTGATTGGTAATATCCAATCGATAAGGAATAAGCGGAAAATGTCAAAACCAGAAACTGTTTTTAAGGTTGGAGCTGTAAGAGCATCTGTATGTAGATACCCACGGGCAAGCCCGTGAAACTCTGCCCTTCGGGTTATTAGATTTCGTCGTTTTTTATGAAAAGCCGCTCCTGGAATTCGAGAGGTTGCTCGAAACCTATATTGCTTACGCCCCGCGAGGTTTCAGACAGTTTCTGATGGGCATGCCGCTGTGGCTACGGCGGAAGCTATATTTGCCCCGGGAAATAGATAAGGCCTTGCATAACAAGTACAAAGGTCGCTATCTTTTCACCGAACACCACGAGTCCAATGCCGCCGGTCCGAGCGAGACTTCGCTACATTGGTAAGCAGTGTAGAATTAAAGAAATTTGGCTTGCAGTTTATATCTAAAAGTAGTATGAATGAGATGAATTAACCGGGTGATTTTGAAAGCGCCCCGTGACATAGTTGGTAATCGAGAAGCAGCTTATAATGAAATGAAGTATGAAGCTAACAAAATCCGGCTAACTGGTTTCGAAAGAATTTACGGGCAGTTGAATTTCTCTTTTGAATATCGTGGAGACTATCGATGAAACGTTTGCTCGCGATAATCTCTGTACTCACGATAAGTAGTTGTGTACAGTTTCATGACCAACCGCTTTCAGCCACCAAGAGCCTGGATAGCTTCGAATCACGGACGCTGAACCTAACCGATCTAAATACGTACATACAAGCGCATATGCCGGCCGACCAATGGCCACTGCAAGCGTGGGATTTGACGAGTCTGACCCTGGCGGCTTTCTTTTATCATCCTGACCTTGACGTCGCGAGGGCACGATGGGCGTTCGCCAAGGCGGGCGTAAAGGCTGCCGGAGAACGTCCCAATCCGAAAGTCACTGTGAGCCCCGGGTTCAACTCCACAACAGAGTCGATATCTCGCTGGATAGTGGGGGCCGCTGTTGAGATTCCTATCGTAACAGCCGGCAAACGCGGCTACCAACTCGCCCAAGCCGAGCACCTCTCGGAGGCGGCCCGAATGCATATCGCGGCGGCAGCCTGGCAGGTACGCAGTCGTGTTCGAAAGGCTTTGCTCGACCTCTATGGGGCGAATGAGGCCGAAAGCTTACTCATCAAGCGTCGGAGCATTCAGGCACAGTGTCAGGAGCTCCTACAACAGCAGTTGGATGCCGGAGAGATATCCTGGATTGTGGTTAACCAGGCGAGTATCGACTTCCATGCGACAGTTGTCGAACTGCTGGACGCGCGAAAGAGACAGGCTGAGACACGCGTGGAGCTGGCCGATGCCATCGGTGTTCCGGTCCAGGCACTATATGGAATTGACATCTTATTCAATGGCTTCGAGGGGCCGCCGAGCACTATTCCAAAACCAGAGGTCCGACGTCGAGCTCTGTTGAATCGCGCCGATGTCCTGGCGGCGCTTGCGGTGTATCAGGCCTCCCAGTCGAGCCTGCAATTGGAGGTTGCCAGGCAGTATCCGGACATTGATATCGGTCCCGGCTACGAGTACGATCAAGGGGACAACAAGTGGGCACTGGGTATTTCTCTAACGCTGCCGGTACTCAATCAGAACCGGGGCGCCATAGCAGCAGCCGAGGCGCGGCGGACCGAGGCGGCAGCTGAGTTCACCGCCCTGCAGAGTCATATCCTTGGCCAGATTGAACAGGCGGTCGCAGGTCTCAAGGCCTCGATGGACAAGGTCCGTACCGCTGAGATCATCGCGGAAAAACTGGAGCAGAAGGCCACGACGATGCAAAAGATGTTTGAGGCTGGGGAGGTTCTCATGTTGGCAGTGGCAGGGGCTCAGCTCGAGCAGAACAGCAATGCTCTGCTTCTGCTCAAGTCCCGCATTGATTCTCACGAGGCCATGGGCCACTTAGAGGACGCGATGCAAAGCCCCGCTGACTTGTCGGACTGGCGAGAGACGGTACTGCAATCCGATATCGGTAAGAGAGGTACATCATGAAAAAATTGGGCACGTTGCTTAGCGTAGTCATACTGGCTGCCGGGTCGGTCGGCGTTTACTATCTTTTCCAGAACAAGCCGGTTACGGAAGAAGAGGCTGAGCCGGAGATGGCTACCGAAGTAGCCGTGCAGGTCGGAAATATCCAACGTTCGACTCTGCACGGGTATGTTCAGGCCTACGGCCAGGTTGATTTAGACCCGGGCAGTGACACGACCTCTCCGGCGGCTGTGACGATTACTGCACCTGATACAGGGATAATCACCGAAGCCTGTTGTGTGCAAGGTCAACGGGTCAACAAGGGAGATGTCCTCTTTACTATGGACAGTCGTGTCGCCGAAGCGGCAGTGGAGATGGCGAAAAAGGCGCTTGAATTTGCCGAGAAGGAATTTGAGCGGCAGGAGAAGCTGCGAGAAGCACAGGGCACTTCCGAAAAGCTCTTCCTGGAGGCCAAACAGCAACTCGATGCAGCCCGGAGCGAACTGACCACTGCGCAGATCCGACAGTCCCTGTTGAAAGTGACGGCACCGTTCTCCGGTATGATCGTCCGCGTGGATGCGAGAGTGGGTCAAACGGTCACTGCCGCCCAGAGGCTTGCGGAACTGCACGACTCCGAGCGATTGGTTGTAACCACCAAGGTGCCAAACCGAGAAATTTCGCTGCTCAAGCTGGGTCAGCAGGTGGATATCGACACTGGCATCCAAGGCGACGACGGAGCGACAAAGACAGCCATCGTGCGCAGCAGCCTCAATTTTGTCGATTCCCAGGTTGATGACAAAACCGGGACGGTCGAAGTGCGTGCGTCCGTGCCGCCCGACTCGCACTTGCGACCGGGGCAGTTCGTTAAGGTTCGTATTATTCACGAAGAACATCAAAACTGTCTGACCGTTCCCGAAGAGGGTGTGGTTACAACTGTTGACGGCGATACGGTCATCGCAATCGTGCAGGGCGATACGGCATATCAACGGTCCGTGACACTTGGCCTGCACGAAGACGGTTTGGTGGAAATCCAGGGCGAAGGGCTGACGGAAGGAATGGCAGTGGTGACCGTCGGCGCATACGGTCTGCCGGACAAAACAAAGATTCGAATCATTGGGCAATAAAGCGCTGGAATGAAAGTTATATGAACGTGTCCGAAAAGGCTATTCAAAAACCCGGTCGTGTCAATCCGGCGGCGTCAGAGCACCAATGGTTATTGGGTCGGTTCGCAGCTCGACATGCCATCGCGATAACATTTATCACTTTGGCTTTGTGTATGGGAGGGGTATATTCTGCCTTTAAGGTTTCGTCTTCGGTTTTTCCGCAGACGAACTTTCCGCGTGTTGTGATTCTTGTGGATAACGGAGTTATGCCGGCCGACGAAATGATGGCAAGGATCACACGACCGATTGAGGAGGCCATGAAAGACATTCCCGGTGCCGAGACGATCCGCACGGCCACGGGACGTGGTTCAGCCGAGATTAACGTGTTCTTCAACTGGAAGGTCAACATGGTCCAGTCGGAATTGTACGTAATCGGTCGGCTTTCGCAGATCCGCAGCATGTTACCGAGCACGGCCAGCACTAATGTCTATCGCGTGACATTCTCGGCATTTCCAATTATCGGAGTAAGTCTGACCAGTGGAACGCGTGATATCACGCACCTGTGGGAAATGGCCAGGTACGAGCTAAAGCCTCGCTTTTTGCGTATCCCCGGTGTCGCGCGGGTCGATATTGTCGGCGGACGCACGACCGAGTACCACGTTATTGTGGATCCGATGCGGCTGCAATCGACACGGATAGCGCTTTCGGATGTCACAGAGGCCCTGGAGCAGAACAACTTGATTGCCCCTGCGGGCATGCACGAGGAGAACCATACGCTGTATTTGACGGTGATTGACGGGCGTTTGCACACGCCACGGGAGATAGAGGATTTTACTGTCAAAGTTGTGAACGGACATCCGGTGCACATCAGCGACTTCGCCCGGGTTGAGCGAGGCCCCGAGCCGGTTTTTAATATCGTGACGGCGGACGGCGAGAAAGCAGTCTTGCTTAACATCCGCAGTCAGCCCGATGGCAGTACGCTGGAAATAGCCAAACACCTCAAGCAGGAGCTGAAAACGCTCGGGCGCGAGTTGCCGCCGGATATAAAACTGGCATTTTTCTACGATCAGTCACTGATTGTACGCGAGTCGGTCAAGAGTGTTTGGGAAGCGATCATTTTCGGTTTTATTCTTTCGGTGATTGTGCTTTACGTGTTTCTGAAGGATTCGGCTTCAACGTTAGTGGCTGCACTGGTCATCCCTGTTACGGTGCTGATCACCGTGCTGGCAATGAAAGTGGGCGGCATGAGTTTCAATCTGATGACGTTAGGCGGGATTGCCGCGGCCATTGGAGTCGTGATTGACGATGCGATTGTGGTCGTGGAGGCAATTCATACCAAACTATCCTCCGGTCTGGGCCGCATCGCCTCGGTACAGGAAGCTATCCGTGAGATACTTCGACCCCTGGTGGCCTCAACGCTGACGCCGGTAGTGGTGTTTATTCCGCTGGCTTACCTCGATGGTATCACGGGTGTATTTTTTCGGGCCCTGGCGGTGACCATGACGGTCTCGCTCTTAACCTCGCTAGTCCTGGCAGTGACCTTCACGCCGTCACTGGCTGCCTGGCTTATGGGCCGACGTAAGAGAAGTATTGTGGCCGGCGGTGAAATGGGCGGACCTGTGCTGCGTGCCTGCATTCGTCTTTACGAGAATACCTTGCGTATCGTTTTGAAACACCATTGGATTACGATTGGTTTATGCATATTGGTGCTGCTGGCCGGGTACCAGATATACACGCGTTTAGCCAGTGAGTTTTTGCCGCCGATGGATGAGGGCGGCTTTGTTATTGACTACGTGGGGCGGCCGGGAACCAGTTTAGCTGAAACGGACCGTCAGCTCAAGCAGGCTGAGGAGATACTGCGTACCATTGCCGAGCTTGAGAGTTACTCAAGGCGTACCGGCGCACGCCTGGCCCTGGCTATTGCCGAACCTCATACGGGAGACTTCCTGGTCAAGCTCAAACCCGACCGTAAGCGGAAGACCGAAGAGGTAATTTCCGAGCTTCGGCAAAGGTTTAATGCCGCAGTACCCGGTCTTCAATGGGAGTTTCCGGGTATTTTGGGCGATCTGATCGGCGACCTGATGTGGGCCCCCAGCCCGATTGAGGTTAAGTTGTTCTCGACAGATATCGAGTTTCTGAAAAAAAAGGCGCCTGAGGTCGAGAAGAGTATTCAAACAGTGAGGGGGGTTGTTGACACCTTTGACGGCCTGATGTACACCGGCAACTCGGTAAGCTTTCGCTTAAGGACGGTCGATTCCGAGCGTTTCGGACTGTCGGCTTACGACGTGGCTGAAGCAATTAACACGGCCATGCTCGGACGTACGGCTTCATCCGTTCTTGAGGGAGACCGTGTGATCGACATCCGCGTTATGGTTGACGCTTCACAGATTGGGTCAATCGCCGCACTGTGTAACCTGCCAATCCGCACGCCGGATGGGAGTGTGATCAAGGTTTCGCAAGTGGCCGATGTTGTGGAAGAACAGGGCCAGCTTGAGTTGCGTCGCGAAGACATGCGTCAGGATGTGGCTGTAACAGCACGGTTGGAACAGCGTGACTTGGGCAGCGCCATGGCTGAGATTCGTGAGCTATTGAAGAAGGACATATCCATTCCATCCGGGACAATTGAATTCGGAGGGCTTTTTGAGCAGCAGCAGAAATCCTTCCACAACCTGTTGGTTGTACTGGCGATGGCGGTCATCATGGTTTTTACAGTGATGCTTGTCGAATTCCGCAACTTCTCTGGGCCGGTCTCCATCGTATTCGGTGCGGTTCTGGCCTTGTTCGGCACGCTCATGGCCCTGCTGCTCACCGGAACCTCACTCAATGTTGTCTCGTTCCTGGGGGCGATCATCGGCGTAGGAATTGTCGCCAAGAATGGTATCCTTGTGCTTGATATGGTCGATCATTTGCTTATGCAGGGACTAACGGTGGAGGAGGCGTTGGTGCGAGCCGGCAGACGCCGTCTGCGCCCGGTGCTAATGACGTCTTTGACCACGCTGCTGGGCATGCTGCCGCTGGCGTACGGCATCGGATCCGGCGCAGATATGCTCAAGCCGTTGGCCATTGGGGTCATGGGCGCGCTTTGCCTCTCGGTTTTGCTATCGCTGGTTGCCACGCCGACGCTTTACCAAATACTGCTGGCCCTTCGTAGCTCGGAGATCGCCCGGGAAGTCGTTCCGCACAATGGGAATCCACCTTAAAACAGATCGCTTTTGGTATATTGAACAGAGCAAGGAAGAAATCAATTATGAGGAGTAAATTTCTGCCGTGGGAACCGTGAATATTGGGAAAAAGTATTGAATTATCATATCCCATGTCGATGTAATTATTGTATTCATGCCAACCTTCCTGTCTTAATTTTAAATCCAATAAAGACATCGGAAGGTTGGTATGTTTGTATTGATAAATCATTAAAATCAGCCGCCTAAAAAGTGCAAAAGTTTACTCTATACACACACCCTAAAAGGCCGGGAATCTGCAGCCGTAAAATCTCTGCCGGTTTTTTCGTTGCCGGGAAGGAAGAAAGAACAAAACTCAGTTACAAACACGAATAGTGGGAAAAACTTGGCGCAAAACTTGGCGCTTTTTGATGGAAAATCTCGAACTTCTACGGATTCTGATGGACAGGAGCCGAAAGGCCAGGTATACTCAGAAAAGTTAAAAAAGACGCTTTTTAGGTCAAAATCAAAGGTTTTTACACCGAAAAAACAGGCGTCAAAAGAAAACTTGGGGAATAGTGTAACGGTAGCACGACTGACTCTGGATCAGTTAGTCCAGGTCCGAATCCTGGTTCCCCAGGTGCTTTCCCAGTTGAGTTCAGCGACAACAGAGGGTGTTTGGCCTCTCAACAACCCGGTTGCTATAGACGCCATGGTGCCCGCATGGGTCGGCTGAGCATTCTGGCCGCAGCCGGGTCATCGATAATCTTTTCAGCCCTCGCATTCCAGCGAATCTTCCGCCCGACCAGCATAGCAATATTACCCAGATGCGCAGGTACAGCCGAACGATGCCCAATCTCTACCGGCGTGATTGTCTGTGCCCGTGTCTTCACGCAGTCGAGAAAATCCCTCCGGTGTCCCTGGCGGTGGTCGCCTCTCGGCATGGCTAAATGAATTTCACCGAAGCCGATTTTACCCTTGAGCAGCTTCTTCGGATTAGCATCCAGACCGCTTCGCGTGATATGCACCCACCCTCTCTCACCGATAAACCTTACACCTTGGCGTAAATGGTTATTACTTGCCACCCGCATCAAAAGACCGTCGGCATATTTACACTCGAAATCATAATCCACCGCCGCATCCCACAAACCTTCTTTGGGAAATACCCCGGTGCCGGCAACCTCGGTTGGCCCCGTCTCATCACAGCCCATCCCCCAGTGCGCGATATCGATATGGTGCCCCCCCCAGTCCGTGACCTGACCGCCTGCATAATCAAGAATCCACCGGAAGTTCCAGTGACATCGCTTTTCCGTGTACGGCGCCCACGGAGCAGGCCCAAGCCACATTTCGTAATCGAAACCTTTCGGCACCCGCTGAATCGGTTGAGGTTCGATCCCATATACGGTTGGACTGCTCGGCTCTTTGAAACCCGGACCGATGCCCACTTCCACCCTTTGCAGTTTCCCGATGCGTTCATTGCGCACAAGTTCGCAACCAAACCGAAAATGTGCGGTCGAGCGCTGCCAGCTCCCGGTCTGCCAGACGCATTTATAGCGATTGACCGCCTCGACCAAAGCTCGGCCTTCGGCAATTGTATAAGCGAGCGGCTTTTCGCCGTAAATATCCTTGCCCGCCCGGATACCTTCGAGCGCGATGATTGCATGCCAGTGGTCCGGCACCGAAATGCACAGCGTATCGACGTCACCACGCCCAACCAGCTCCCGAAAGTCATTGTACCCCGCGCAATCACCGTTGCCGTAATGTTTGTTTATCTCCTGGAGAGCTGCATCTCGCCTGCCCGCATCAACATCACAGACCGCGACAATTTGACAGTCCTCTTCCTGCAGAAATCCCTTGACGTGCCGCATCCCCATACTGCCCAATCCGATGAGCCCCATTGTAAGCCGGTTACTCGGTGCCGGTCGCACGCTGCTGAATACCGACGGTGGAACAATATAGGGTACAGCAATACCCGCAGCCGCTGCCTTTAGAAACTCCCGTCGCGAGATGTGTTTATACTGGCCGTTCATATCCGGTTGCTTCCGCTGTCTGTGGCACCTCTGCTATTGTTTCTTGCCGGCCTCACGGGCCTCCTTGAGCATTTTAATCCACACTCCGACATACTGGCCGTGGTCATGATACGTTCGCCCGCTGACCAAATTCCCATCCACAACGCAC
The DNA here is from genome assembly GCA_964451425.1 of uncultured Pirellulales bacterium. Classification (GTDB taxonomy): domain Bacteria; phylum Planctomycetota; class Phycisphaerae; order Sedimentisphaerales; family Anaerobacaceae; genus CS2-K091. The sequence goes on along the minus strand of CAYVIT010000006.1, from coordinate 33,735 downwards.
GCCTCATTAACAAACGTACCCCCGCAGACTTCAAGGTCAAACTTGCACTTTGGCACCGTCGCCATCTTACGCCCCCTGACACAGTCTGCCCGGGCGGGAACCTCCACACCGTGACATACACACGCGATTGGCTTGTTTTTCTCGAAGAAGTGTCGCGTGATGCATATCAAATCCTCATCATAGCGCAGGTATTCCGGTGCCCGCCCGCCGGAGAAAAAGATGCCCAGATACTCATCCGGATTAACATCCTTAAAAGCTATGTCCGCCTGTATCGTGTAGCCCTCGAACTCGCGGGTAACCTGGCCGTCCCAGTCCGGCGGTATCTCATGCAGCACCATATGGAAACGGCGCTTCTCAGGCCCCGCCACAACAGGCTCAAAACCGTCTTCCTGCAGCCGATAATACGGATAAAGCGTATCCACGGTCTCCGTCGCCTCGCCCACGATAATCAGCACTTTATTCATCGTATCCTTCCTTTCTTATGGCTTGTTGAGAGGATTATAACCGCTCGTGGAGGGATTTACCAGTCGAACTCAGCGATAATAGGCGTGTGGTCGCTTGGTTTTTCTACGTATCGCGGTTCTTTGTCGATGGTGCAGGCGACTGATTTTTTCGCCAGCGGTTTCGTAGCCATAATATGGTCCAATCGCCAGCCGAGGTTCCGCCTAAAGGCATTCATTCTGTAATCCCAGAATGAATACTGCTCCGCCTCCTTGCAGTGCATCCTGAACACATCCGCAAATCCCCACTCCATAACCTTCTTCAGCGCCTTATGAACCTCCGGATGAAAACAAACATGCCCCAACAAACCATCGGGATCATACACATCTCTTGCCTCCGGTGCGATATTGAAGTCGCCCACCCACAGCACGGGGTCACTGGGCTTGAAATTCTTCTTGAAATATTGGCCGAGTCGCTTAAACCATTTGAGCTTGTATTCGAACTTCTCGGATTCAGGCATATACCCTTGTGGGACATAAGTATTGACAATTACAATGCCTTTGATTTCACATTTTATAAGCCGAGCCTCGTCTTTCGGCTCATCAGCGAAGCCAAACTCTACCTTTGTGATTTCGCTTTTGCTGAAAGTCGCTACACCGTTATAACTCTTCTGGCCCTTGAAGACGTATTCATACCCGCTTCCTTCAAACGCCTCCCCTGGAAAGTCCACGTCCTGTACTTTCGTTTCCTGGACACATAGTACGTCCGGCTGATGTTGGGCCAGCCAACCAAGCACCACCTCCAGCCGGGAACGTATCGAATTAACATTAAAACTGGCAACTTTCATTGAACCAACCTTTTATTGTTTATCAAATTGTCTCTATGTCCCAAATCCGGCAAATATATATTCGATGGACGCGATAGTGAACTTCGTGTGCAGCCGATTATTCTTAAACATCTTCTCTTAATCAAAAGTCTAACTTTAATCTTACCCTCTTGTCAAGACAAAGAAAGGTTACTCGCTGATGCCTGCCCCGTAGGCCGCAAATTTCATTTGGGGGCCATTTCTTCTGCAGTTTCCTTCCTTCTGATTGCACTTTGCCCTTCAAAACCCACATGGACAGGCAACCTTAGCAATTCCATTTTTTCAGATATTTAATGTCAAATCCTTAACTGTTCGAAAGTGTTTATTTGGTCATTACAAATCAAATTAGACTTGTCAACTCTGCCGGGAGTTTGTATAATTGTATGAAAAGACTGAAGGTTTCCTTAGGGAGTCTGTGAAGATGATTAGAAAAGTTCTTTTGTTGCTTGCTTTAATCGCGGTGGTCTTTTCCTTGGTTGGCTGTAACACCATCCAGGGCCTTGGTGAGGACATCAAGTGGACAGGTGAAAAGGCTGCTGAGATTGTCGAATAACGCTGTTCCAATATCCCCTTGTGGATTGTGCGTTTTTCTCTGCCTGCCGGTGTTTTTACTTATTCTAAATTCTCTAACGCTGCACTTGATTGCGCCGGCTTCATCTTCAGGCAAGTTTTTGAACCTGGCTTTTTAGGCTTTTATCCTTCACAAATATACTTTTAATGGGTGTTGCTTTTTGGGGTGCCTGCACGGGGGAGTTACTTTCTTGGGATGGGGCGATTTTATTGCTTTTAACCTTGTCGAGCAGGGCGTAACTTTCGACCACACTCAGCAGGCTTAACAGAAAGCTCAGCATGCTCTCGGCTCCCTGATTGACGTTAACGCCCTCCTGTGTAAGCGCGTCGTAACAGCCTTTGGTCCTGAAATTGTAAAGTGAAACATACAGGTCGTTCGCGCCGAGGAACCAGTCGAAAGCTTTCCGTTGAAGGGTTAGGAATCTGTCATTTTGCGTGGCATCGTATGCAGCCTTGAGCATCATAACCGTACTTACCGCCTCTATCGGCTGCTGGTCAAATGCCGCTTTTGTCAGACCGCGCTCATACCATCCTTTGCAACCCACAAAGCTGAAGTGCTCCCCGTTAAAAGTATTATCCAGCAGAAATTCACACGTCTTTTGTGCTGCTTTAAGGTATTTTTTGCTATCGAAAGTCAGACCCGCAACAAAAAGGGCGTGAGGCAAAACAGCATTGTCGTAAGTCAGTACGTCCTCGAACCACTGCCAATCGGACACACTGTTCTCTTCGTATTGCATGACCAGCCCGTCCGCCGCTATTTCCATTTGACGCTTGATGTCACTGGCGCCGGGGAACTGCTTAAGATAGTCGGACATCCCCAGTATCGAATACGCCATACCTCGTGGGTACTGCCTCCCCACGTGTTGGACCGACTTGTCAAAGCAGTCTTTGATAATGGATAGATACGATGGATCTGGTGGTTTGGCCATAAACGTTCCAAATGCCCACAGAACGCGACCTAAAGCGTCGCTTAGCGGTTCGTCTCTTCGCCAGCTCCTGTCAAAATTCATAAAATTCCTCACAGTGCCATTGTTATTTTGAGAGTGAAGCACAAAGGAAAGATACGTATCGAGCAGCTTAAGTGCATCGGACTGTGGATACTGGGAGTGGTAGTTCGTCATCGCGATAACAGCCCGGGCATTATCGTCCGTGGTGTAGCCGTGGTCCCGGTTTGGAATCGTCAATTTGGCGTGCTGAAACAGGCCCGTGCTGTCCGTTAGCTTTTTCAGATAATCTAAAGAGGGCTCAGGCACTTCGATACTGGATATCGTCTCGGCTGCGGATAACGGCTTCTTGGCCGTTATGTGAACCGGAACGCGTTTGGCACTGAATAATTTCCAGTAAACCTGACCGATTTTAGGCCACGTACGGGATCGACCATAGTCGTAAGCTCGCCTTCGCAATGAATAATAAAGTGACTCTTTCTTGAGTATTTCTATTATGGCTTCGGATATTTGTGTCCAATCACCGAATCGCACCAGTTTGCCTCGCTCGTCGGACAGCAGTTCCATGGCCGCCCAATAGGGTGACGAAACTACCGCCTTGCCCGTCCCGACGGCAAAGGATAACGTACCACTTGTCAATTGTTCTTTATTCAGGTAGGGCGTAACGTAAATGTCGGCTGCGCAGAGAAAGTTATGAAGCTCTTCGTCATTGACGAATCGGTTGTGAAATATCACGTGGTCCTGAAGGCCTAATTCTTTGACCATCCGCTGTAAGCTGAATCTATAGGATTCACCTTCGTGTTTCAATACCGATGGATGCGTCATACCCAGAACGATATACACAATGGATGGTTCCGCCTCGATTATCTTCGGCATGGCCTTAAGCATCACTTCGATACCTTTGTTTCTGTTGATGAGACCGAACGTTAAAATGGTTTTTCGGCCTTCCATTCCGAACTTATGCTTGTAGTAGCTGCTGTCCACGAAGGGCAAATCCGGTATCCCGTGAGCAATCAGCTCAACCTTCTTATCCGAAATCCCGTAAATATCATGCAGCATGGCAAGGCCGCGCTTATTCATGGTGATAACTTTGTAAGAGGCCTTACAAACCTCAACTAAAGACTTGTGGGTGTCCGGATCCGGATCATCAAGGATGGTATGAAACGTTGTTATGATCGGTGTCTTGAGTCGGTTCAATAGCAGGCTTAGATAAGAGCCGGCGTCACCGCCGAAGAGCCCGAATTCATGCTGAACCGAAACTAAGCCGACGTGGCTGAAATTAATGTAGTCCGCCGCGCAGATATAATCACTTTTTACGTCTTGCCGGATTTCGAACTTGACGGGATCATTATATTTTAAGTCGTTGTCAGAACGCATGGCAACGACTAATGGCTCGAATTGGCCTTTGGCCGCTGTCCCCGTGTTTTTTATAAGGTCGGATGTAAAGGTGGCGATGCCGCATTTCCTCGGCGGATATGAGGAAATAAAGGCCACTTTTTTCTTAGTCCCCTTGGCCATGCACAACATCCTTTTTTGTAACGGCTGAAATGAATACGACTTGATTGTAGGAAGGATTTATCAAGCTGTCAAGAAAATTGATGATGAGCTTGGTTGCAGGGCGTTTTTTTGCATCGGCAAGGTTTAATAAATCCCCTTTAATTGGCAGAAAATCACGATTTGACATATTTTTATCAGTTTTTTTGCAGATTTTTCATTTTTTCCATCAACAAACCTTGACATTTGTAAGTAATACTACTATTACGATAGGAAATGTAGGAGATATGTTATGAAGCTTTCGACTCGAACAAGATATGGAATAAGGGCAATATTAGAACTGGCTATGAATTATGGAAAAGGGCCTCTGCAAATAAGAGTGATTGCACAGAATCAGGATATATCAGTCAAATATCTCGAACAATTAATGACAATACTCAGATCGGCAGGATTTGTCAGAAGTATCAGAGGCTCGAAAGGCGGATATCTCCTTGCAAGGCAGCCAAGTCAGATTAAACTGAGCGATATATTCGATGCCCTGGAAGGTAATGTGATGACGGTCGAATGTGTGGAAGACAAAAATTACTGTGATAGGACCGCTGATTGCATCGCAAGACAGGTCTGGACGCAGGTCCAGCAGGCGATTAAAAATGTCCTGCAATCGATAACTCTACAGGACTTGGTGGATAGGGCAAAAGCAGAAAAAAAAGTGGATTATCAAATATAAATAGAAAGAGGGTAAATTATGAGTGCCACATTTGAAGACATCACGGCTGCGGTGGGACATACTCCACTCGTACGAATCAATAAGCTCGGCTCCGGCAAAGCAACAATTTTGGCAAAGCTCGAGTCAAAGAATCCTTGTGGTAGTGTCAAAGACAGAATCGCACTGTCCATGATAAGGGCTGCCGAAAAACAGGGACTCATAAAAAAAGATACGGTTTTAATTGAGCCCACCAGTGGCAACACCGGTATTGGGCTTGCCTTTATCTGTGCTGCGAAAGGCTACAAATTGATATTGACTATGCCTGAGTCCATGAGCATCGAGAGAAGAAAGCTGCTGAAAATGTTTGGTGCCGAAATCGTTCTCACCCCCGCCGAACGCGGCATGCCCGGAGCTGTCGAAAAAGCCGAACAGCTTGTCGACGAAAATCCAAATGCCTTTATGCCTCAGCAGTTTAACAATCCCGCCAATCCACAAATTCACAGAGAAACCACTGCAAAAGAAATTTGGGTTGACAGCGACGGTAATGTTGATATCCTTGTTGCCGGCGTGGGCACTGGCGGCACTATCACTGGCTGTGGGGAGGTACTGAAACAAAAGAACGAAGATTTGAAGGTTATAGCGGTTGAGCCCGAAGCCTCGCCCGTGCTTTCGGGGGGAAAGCCCGGTCCCCACAAAATCCAGGGGATTGGTGCCGGTTTTGTGCCTAAGGTTTTGAACAACGATATAATTGATGAAATCATACAGGTCTCCAATCAGGATGCTATCGAGACGGCCCGGCAATTGGCCGCAAAAGAAGGTATCCTGGCGGGAATAAGTGCAGGAGCAAACGTATGGGCCGCCATACAGGTCTCGCATCGAAAGGAAGCCGAAGGAAAAACCATTGTGACCATCATCTGCGACACTGGCGAAAGGTACATCTCCACGGAATTGTACGACCACTGCCAGTAAGGCGCTAAGCGGAAACCTTCGGCCTCTTATGTACTGAAAGGGTGTCAAAATGAGAAAAGCCAAATCGACCAATAAGAAAATAGAAAATCTTGTTGGAAAAATTACAAAGACGTACAAAGGCGATTCCGGCATAAATTTTATCGATGCCTTGAATCTGCCCGTGCGAGACAAAATCCTTGAGATTTTGGATTTACTGATGGAGGTCCTTTTCCCGGGCTACACCGGAAAGCGAAGCGTTACCAAATCAAACGTTAAATATGTTGTTGTTGATATCCTTTACCATCTTTATACGGAGCTTTGCGAGCAGATTGAACAAGCCTACAAGTATGGATGCAGAATGGCCGAATGCGACACGGATGATTGCCATCGAATGGCGCAGGATGCCGCACAGCATCTCCTGTCTCAACTGCCGAAAATCAGGCAGCTTTTGAAAGGGGATGTCGGTGCCGCTTTTAATGGTGACCCCGCCGCAAAGTCATACGAGGAAATTGTCTTAAGCTATCCCTGCATCATAGCAATTGCAACCTATCGCATCGCACACGAGTTGTATCTTAAGCAGGTGCCCTTGATTCCGAGAATAATGGCGGAATGTGCTCACGCAAAAACCGGAATTGATATACACCCCGGTGCGAAAATAGGAAAAAATTTCTTTATTGACCACGGTACCGGTGTTGTAATTGGCGAGACGGCCGTAATAGGTAATAATGTCAAAATCTATCAGGGTGCTACTCTTGGGGCACTTAGCTTCACGAAGGACGAAAGGGGGAAAATAATAAAGGGTGGAAAGAGGCACCCGACCATACAGGACAATGTAACGATATATGCCGAAGCCACCATATTAGGCGATGTCGTCATTGGTAAAGGTGCCGTAATCGGCGGCAATGTCTGGATAAAACAGTCCGTGCCGCCCGGCGTAACCGTCTCTACTGCGAATCCGGATTTGGTATACAAAAAACACCCACGAAAAAAAAGACAAAAAACAGAGCCCCGAACGTAAGTGAGGGGTAGAGCAACTTACAATGAACAATGAACTCATAGAAAAAATCGAGAAGCTAAAACACGAGCGTAATGCGGCCATTCTTGCCCACAACTATCAGCGTCCCGAAATTCAGGACCTGGCTGATTTCATCGGCGACTCTTTGGGCCTGAGTATAAAAGCGGCCGAAACCAATGCGGATGTGATAGTCTTTTGTGGCGTCAGGTTTATGGCTGAGACCGCCGCTATTCTCTCACCACAAAAGACGGTACTTTTGCCGGACGAAAATGCCGGATGCCCCCTCGCAGATATGGTTACTGCTGAACAGCTCCGAGAATTGAAACAAAAACATCCGGATGCTCTCGTGGTTTGCTATGTCAACAGTTCCGCAGAAGTAAAAGCCGAGAGCGATTATTGCTGCACCAGTGCCAATGCCGTCGAGGTCGTAAACTCGCTGCCGAAGGATAAACCAATCATCTTTGTCCCCGACCAGAATCTCGGCCAGTTCGTCAGCGAAAGGACCGGCAGAGACCTCATCCTTTGGCCCGGTTATTGCCACGTACACGTCGCGATAACTGAAGACGATATCAAAAATGCAAAGGCAAAACACCCGGATGCAATCGTGATGGCCCATCCGGAATGTACCGGGCCGGTAAAAGCCCTTTCCGACGAACTACTTAGTACGGGACAAATGCTCCGCTACGCCAAACATAGCCAGGCCAAACAATTTATAATCGCTACCGAAATAGGGATAATTCACACCTTGAAGACACAAAATCCCCTGACCGAATTTTTCCCTGCAACCGACAAGGCAATTTGCCCCAATATGAAACGCATTACATTGGAAAAAGTGCTCTGGTCGTTACAGGATTTGCAATACAAAGTCACCGTGCCCCGGGATGTACGGTTAAAAGCAAAAAAAGCATTGGATAGGATGGTAGAAATTTTACCCGATAAATAATCAGGATTTCATAATGTCAGAAAAAAACAAATATCGTATGGAAACACTTGCATTACACGCAGGACAGCGAGTTGACTCGGATACACTCAGCAGGGCGGTCCCTATATACCAAACCACCAGTTATGTGTTCAAGGATACCAATCACGCAGCAAATCTCTTTGCCCTCAGGGAGTTTGGCAATATCTACACCCGGCTGATGAATCCCACGACCGATGTCTTGGAAAAGAGGCTGGCTGCTCTCGAAGGCGGCGTAGGCGGCTTGGCCTTGAGCTCCGGCCAGTCCGCGATTTACGTCAGCATCTTTAACATTTGCGGGGCGGGAGGACACATCGTCGCTTCAAATTCCCTGTATGGCGGAACCGTCACACTCTTTAGCCAGACGTTCGCCAAGCTGGGCATTGAAGTGACCTTTGTCGACCCCAAAGAACCCGAAAATTTCGCAAAGGCAATCAAAGACAATACCCGCCTGATTTATATTGAAACCATCAGCAATCCAAAAAATGACATCCTCCAGTACGACAAAATTGCTGATATCGCCCACAAGCACGGTATGCCGGTAATTTGCGACAATACCGTTGCAACGCCCATCCTGTTCAGGCCGATTGATTATGGCATTGACATTGTCGTGCATAGCTGTACAAAGTTCATCGGCGGACACGGAACATCCATCGGCGGAGCTATTGTCGATTCCGGCAAATTCGACTGGACCAACGGCCGCTATCCCGAGCTTACCGAGCCCGACCCGAGTTATCACGGCGTCAAATACGTCGAGGCCGTTGGTGAATTGGCGTATATCATAAAGGCAAGGACCCAGTTCCTCAGAGATATGGGTTCCTGCATGTCACCCTTCAATGCCTTTCTCTTTTTACAGGGGCTCGAGACCCTGCATCTGCGTATGCCCCGCCACAGTGAAAACGCACTAAAACTCGCACAATGGCTCGAAAAACAGGACTCGGTCACCTGGGTCAATTATCCGGGATTAAAATCCCATCCCGACAACGCCCTTGCCAAAAAATATCTGCCCAAGGGCCAGGGGGCTATTCTCGGCTTTGGAATCAGGGGCGGCAGAGATGCAGGCGTTAAGTTTATCAACAGCGTGAAATTGGCCAGCCACCTTGCCAATATCGGCGACAGCAAAACCCTGGTAATCCACCCCGCCAGCACGACACACCAGCAGTTGACCGAGGCCGAGCAGCTTGCAGCAGGTGTAACTCAGGATTATATTCGTATTTCGGTTGGCACGGAGCACATAGATGATATAATAGCCGATGTCGAACAGGCACTGAAGGCAAGTCAGGGGTAAAACGATGTGGGATTACACGGATAAGCTTAAAGACCATTTTTTCAATCCGCGAAATGTCGGTGAGATAGAAAATCCGGACGGTATCGGTGAAGTCGGCTCTCTCGCCTGCGGCGATGCCTTGAAGCTTACTTTCAAACTCGATGAGAACGGCAGAATCAAGGAAGCACAGTTCAAGACCTTCGGCTGCGCAAGCGCAATCGCAACATCATCCGTCCTCACCGAGATGATAAAAGGAAAGACCCTGGACGAAGCCGCCAAAGTCACCAACAAGGACATCGCAGATTACCTGGGCGGACTGCCTGAGCAGAAAATGCACTGCTCAGTTATGGGCAGAGAAGCCCTCGAAGCCGCCATTGAAAACTACAAAAGCGGAGGTAAGAAAAAACACGAGCTTGAAGGTAGGGTCGTCTGCAACTGCTTTGGTGTCACAGAGAATGAAATCGAAAGAGTCATTCAGGAAAACAATCTCACGACCGTCGAAGAGGTCACCAATTACTGCAAGGCGGGCGGCGGCTGCGGTGGATGCCATGGCGAAATCGAAAAGATCATCGAAAAAATCCAGGGCGACAAAATAAAGGATACAACCGCTGCAAAATCCCGGCATGGGCCAAAACTGACAAATATCCAAAAGATTCAATTGATCCAGCAGACAATCAATGAACAGATTCGACCCGCCCTCCGCGCACACGGAGGAAATGTCGAGCTCATCGACGTCGAAGGCAACAAGGTCATCGTGGCGTTCCGAGGCATGTGCGCACAGTGTATGCTCGCTGAGTACACAATGAAAGATGTCGTCGAAGCAAGACTCAGAGAATTTGTCTCCGAAGACCTCTTTGTCGAAGAAGACAAAGAATCCGCACAGGAGCCCCACAATCATAGAGGATAAGCGATGAAAACCGTATATTTTGATAATAACGCCACGACAAAAGTCGCAGAAGAAGTGCTCGAAGAAATCACGCCCCTGTTCTGTGACCTTTACGGCAATCCTTCCAGCATGCACACCTTCGGCGGCCAGATCGCTCGCAGAATCAGAAAAGCCCGAGAGCAGGCCGCTGCCCTCATTGGCTGTGACCCCGCCGAGATTATCTTCACAAGCGGCGGAACCGAAAGTGACAACGCCGCCATCCAGGGCGCCTTGGCTGCCTCCCCGAACAAACGCAAAGTCATTACAACCAGGGTCGAGCACCCTGCTGTGTTGACCGATTGCCGCCAGTTGGAAAATCACGGCTACACCGTCGTAGAACTGGCCGTCGACAAAGAGGGCCGACTCGATTTGGCCGAGCTTGAAGAAAAGCTCGACGATGATACCGCTCTCGTTACGATTATGTACGCAAACAATGAGACCGGCGTCATTTTCCCAATCGATAAAATCGCCGACCTCGTTACAGGCAGGGGGGTCTCATTCCACACCGACGCCGTGCAGGTCGTCGGCAAGATTCCTCTCAACCTCGCCAATAGCAGCATCGATATGCTCAGTCTTTCAGGCCACAAACTTCACGCACCAAAAGGCGTCGGTGTCCTCTATATCAGGAAGGGCACAAGGTTTTCACCGTTTATGGTCGGTGGCCATCAGGAAGCGGGCAAACGGGCTGGCACCGAAAATATACCTGGAATCGTCGGCCTCGGAAAAGCCTGCGAACTGGCCGCCGAAAACATCGAAGAAGAAAACAATAAGGTAAGACGCCTCCGCGATAAACTTGAAAACGCCATATTGGAAAGCTGCCCCGATTCAAGACTCAACGGCGACAAAGAAAACCGCCTCCCCAACACCACCAACATCAGCTTTGAGTATATCGAAGGCGAAGCCATACTCCTTATGCTCGACAAATACGGCATCTGTGCCAGCAGCGGCTCCGCCTGCACCTCCGGCTCACTCGAGCCCTCCCACGTCTTGCGCGCGATGGGTGTGCCCTTCACCGCCGCCCATGGCTCAATCCGCTTCAGCTTAAGCAGATACAACACCGAAGAAGAGGTTGATTACACCGTCGAAAAAACGCCTCCCATCATCAACAAACTCCGCCGGCTCTCACCCTTTGTTGGTAAGTAATAACAATTTTATTTTTATAATTACGGCTGTGGAAATCTATTGCAAATGACCATCAGAACATAACTGAATAACCAGATCAGAAAAATTAACAAAAAAGGCCAAAGTGTCAAATAGTTAACTATCCTCGATTAGTACAAAATCTATGAATCGACACTGGCTCTGTGGTGAGAACGCATTTACAAATTCATTACGCTGAAAGGCTCTGTATTTCAGTAGGCAGCTTACTTAGCACAAGTTGTTTTAGATCGAGTTTCTTGCTGGCGTTGTCAATATCGATACCAACGATGTTGCCCTCAGCATCGTAGTCGAGAACAACTCCTTCTGAAACTTCCTTGCTCTCTTTGCTTGAACGCTCAGCGAGGTCTATATATAAGGAATCCGTATCTGGATAATAATTTAGCTTCATTTCTTGTATCCCCTGTCTGGAAAGGCATTATGTATCGTTTGTTTATCTTCAAGTGTTATGACTCGCAGTACTCTATTTTCTAATTCTTCAACAACACCCCAGAACCGAAAGCGATTACCTTCCTGTTGTTCACTATGGATTGGATTTTCTAACACTTGAATACATTATTTTTTCTTGATATACGGGCGCTTTCTGAGCACCTCTTTCTCAAAATAATCGGTAAATTTGCATTCCATAAGAGCATTTTACCAGCACTTCAAATGAAAAACCACAGAAACTTCCGCATCTTTTGTTTTTTCACCGAAGCCGAAGTCGATTACACCATCGAAAAAATGCCCCCCCTAATCAACAAACTCCGCCGGCTCTCACCTTTCGTGTCAAAGCAGCCGCAGAATTTTACACTTGCATATACCGGACTATACCGAAAGAAAAAAAACGAGAATTTTTTTCAGAACAAAAACAGCAAAATCACACAACCAAATCCGGATTGTGTCAGCGACCGTCCCATAAGATTATACCATTTTATAAAGGTGATTTTTGCTTTTTGCCGTTTTTGTATTATATTTTAAATAATAGAAACTTTAGAAAGGGGGAAGCTTGTCCATTTCTTTTTCAGCTTCCACCCTTATTAAACAGGCAGAGCCGGCATTTGCGAATCGCCTGGCCTGCTGCGGGACAGGGAGGTTGAATTCAGATGTCGAGAAGTATTTGAGGTAATAGAATGAGTCAACAATCAGCGTCCAGCAACTCCACAGCAGAAGCAACTCTTCTTTTCGGCGAATCGCTTGTTTCCAAAGGCCTCCTCACGCGGAGGGGACTTATCGAAGCGCTGAATAACCAGCGAGAGAACGGCGGCCGACTCGGTAAAGTATTACTTCGACTAAAGTTACTGAGTGAGGATGATATTACACGCGCTCTGGCAGAATATTTATCAATGGAGTACGTGCGTCTCGATGATGTGAGCAAGATAGATATGGATACAGCCCGCACGCTGCCGGAGAACATTTCCAAACGATTTTGTCTGGTAGCCATCGGCGAGACTGACGACAAGATTGTAGTTGCGATGGCTGACCCTCTTAATGTTATAGCAATAGATACAATCGCATTGCGATTGAAACGTCAGATTAAGACGGTGATTAGTTCCCCCCAGGAAATTACCCATGCAATAGAGACTATCTATCACGGTTCTGATATCGAAGAACAACAGCTTCGCGACATAGTAGAGATCGAAATCGGAGGGCATGATGAGAGCCTCGAAGCGGATCTGTCGGAGGCAGATATCAGCAGCGAAGCTGCTGCGACCAAGCCCCCGGTAATTCGGTTTGTGGATTTGCTGCTCAGCCAGGCCGTGAAAAGCCGAGCGAGTGACGTTCATATCGAGCCGCAGGAAAAATCGATGATGATTCGGATGCGTATCGACGGTATTCTTCGCGATATGGTCCCTCCTGCGAGAAAAATGCAGGCTGCGGTAATTACAAGAATCAAGATTCTGTCCGAGATGAATATCGCCGAGCGCAGACTGCCTCAGGATGGCCGATTCAAAATAAAGACATCCGGCAAGGATATAGATGTTCGTGTATCGTCAATTCCTACAATATACGGCGAAAAAATAGTACTGCGAATTCTGGACACATCATCGGCGAGCCACGATATAGAACAATTAGGATTCGAGCCCGAACTTCTTATAGAGTTTAAGACGATAATAAACCAGCCGCACGGTATCATAATAGTAACGGGGCCGACCGGCAGCGGTAAAAGTACGACACTATACTCAGCACTGAATTACCTGAAGGACCCCACGAAAAATATCACTACTGTCGAGGACCCGGTGGAATACCGTCTGGCAGGAATTAATCAGATACAAATCAAGCATGAAATCAATCTGGATTTTGCCAAGTGTCTGCGTGCAATCCTCCGACAAGACCCGGACATAATTCTTATAGGTGAGATTCGTGACACGGAAACAGTTGAAATTGCAATAAAGGCATCTTTAACAGGCCACCTTGTTTTAAGCACATTCCATACCAACGATGCACCAAGTGCAATAAGCAGACTTATGTATATGGGTATTGAGCCGTTTTTGCTCAGTTCCTCTCTCAATTTAGTTATTGCTCAGCGTCTCGTAAGAAAAATTTGTGAACACTGCAAAGAACCGATAACGTTAAGCGATGAAGCCCTGGCGCGCTTGAACATTGACTCCGATAAGTTCAAGAACCCTGTCTTTTACCACGGGCGAGGTTGTAACGTCTGCGGAGACACCGGCTTTTTGGGCAGATTGCCGATATTCGAGTTTTTGGTCATGGACAGCGAGATGCGTGAAATGATCATCAACAGAGCCAGTGAGGCGCAAGTAAGGGAGCAGGCACGCACAAAAGGTTACGGGGGATTACTTGAAAGTGGTGTAAGCAAGATACTGCAGGGTTTGACCACGGCTGAAGAGGTACTCAGCGTAACATTTACCGACAAAACAAGAGCATAGAAGGCTGGAACAGTCCACAAATAAAAAAGAAACGATAGTGCAAAAACCAGATGCTGTTTTTCTATTAAACCAAAGCTTTCAGGATGCCGATGGTGAATTCACAGCCGAATTCGAATGAAGAACAAAACATCCTAACAACGTTATTTTGCAGTAGTCCGGTAAAACCGTTAGAAAATCTAATGGGTAAAACAGCTTTTTGATATAAAAACGATGAACCGTAAGAGGGAAGATGAAAAGCTTTAAGTATATTGCTCGGGATTCATTAGGGATACGCAAGGAAGGCCACCTCCAGGCCGCCTACCCCAATGACGTTGTAAGCTGGCTTCGGGAAAAGGGGTTTACTCCCATCTCTATCAAAGAAAGCTTTGTCAAAGCCAGGAAAAAACAGCAAAAAACACGTCGAAAGCGAATCAAATCAGCAGAGCTGGCTGCGCTTTGCTGGCAATTAAACACAATGACTGAGGGTGGAATTACCATCACGGCAGCTCTGCAGGCCATCTCAGAGGATATAGAAAATCTACAGCTGCAGGAAATTCTTCAACAGATTCTGGAAAAGCTTCAAAAAGGACAGACATTATCAGACAGCGTTGCGGAGTACCCAAGGATTTTCAACAAGCTGTCCTGTGCGATGATATTAGCAGGGGAGACGAGCGGTAATCTTCCTGACTCACTTCGCAGACTCGCAGAGTACTTCGACAATCGTGACAAATTGGCGAAAAAGGTAAAGGGAGCGATGGCGTACCCGATTTTTGTATTCGTTTTTATCATTATAATAGTCATATTCATAATGGCGTTCGTTGTTCCGCGGTTCCGCGATATATTCGACCAAATCGGCGGTGAGATGCCTGCATTTACGATGGCATTTATGAGCTTTTACGATTTCCTGCACACTCATGTGCTTCATATAATTGGCTTCGTGGTCGTTACAGCCATATCCACAGTTTTTTTCGCGAAAACCACAAAAGGCCATTTTCTATTCAGCAGGCTTGCGCTTTCGCTGCCATTAATGGGCAAGATATTAGCTCAGGCCTTCGTGGTGACGTTCTGCAAGACGATGGCAACATTGCTTGCCGCAGGAGTCTCAGTTCTTGAGGTCTTCGATATTCTCTCTACGATGTCGAATAACGATATTATAAAGTCAGCGGTAGCGCAAGCAAGAAAGAATATTGTAGGCGGTTCAAACCTTTCATCGAGTATGTCAGAAACCGACTTTTTCCCCAATATGGTTGTCAAAATGATGCAGGTGGGCGAAGAAAGCGGGGCACTGCCGAAAGTTCTGGAGAGGACGGCCATGTATTATGAGCGAAAGGTCGATTCTTCCATAACGACAATAATGGGTCTGCTTGAGCCGCTGATGATTGTAGTAGTTGGCGCAATTGTATTGATAGTAGTTCTTGCACTGTACCTGCCGATATTCTCAATGGCACCGAAAGGTGGGTAAGGCCTATAATTGCTGATTGACAATTGAATATTATAAAAGAATTAGCCACAAAGACACAAAGTCACGAAGGGAAATTCGAAATAAAAATGTATTGTTATCTTAGTGTCTTGCTGCCTTTGTGGCAAAACGTAAAAAATAATCAATGATAAAGTCGCAAATGAATCTGGTCGATTTGGACATTGTTTGAGGAGTGATGCCTGTATTCGCAGGTAAAATATAATTTTAAGAGTTTATTTAGGAGAAGTGAAAGATGGAAAAGAGAAAAGGTTTTACACTGATCGAGCTGATGGTCGTAATCTTCATTGTAGGCATCTTGGCTGCAGTGGCGATTCCCATCATGCGGGGCCGAATTGACGCGGCCAAGTGGTCGGAAGGCAAAGCAGCCGCCGGCAGTATCCGTACGGCAGCCCGAGCGTTCTGTGCCGAGAAGGGCCCAAACTGGGGCGGCACCTGGGCAACCGTGTCTTTGACCGACTTGGGCTTCAGCAATCTCGCCCCTGGGCTCAATGGCGACGACCTGGACGGCAAGTACTTCAGCAGTGACAGTTATGCATTTGCGTTTACCGCCTACGACACCTATACGGTTACGGTAACCGCTGCTACTTCGACCAGCGCTGATAAGCCTACTTCACCATCGGTGATGACGCTGGACCAGGCCGGCACCTGGACAGAAACTCCGTAAGAATAGAGTCCATTTTGTCCCGGACCAATTTATCCGCCACACTTATTGGCGGATTAAGCTCGGGTGAGGCCTGATTGCAGCAGGCTGCAAAAAGTGAACGCTGCGAATAAATTCTTACAACTACCGGTAATTGTTAAGTCAGGCTAAAATCAATGGGGGCCTTGTAACTCAAGGCCCCCACTTTGCATTAAAGACGGCGCCGACTTTTTTAATACAGGTCCGGTAAACACTCTCCATTTCCAGGCCCATTTACTATCAAGGATTTGTATTTGCCAGGATTGTCGGCAAATGAAGCAATAATTTTTGCCTCTAACGGCTTTTTGGAGTATACTTTAATTAGTAAGCCCCGTTAGAAATTTTACAATGGCCTATATAATACAAAAAGGGAGGATTTCTAACGGGGTAATGCGCTACAAAATGAGGCGGGCACCAACAATTTTTTGAGCTAAGTAATCGCTATTTAGGTTCATAAAAATCCGGAACAACTGAAGAGACGGCTGCTCGGCAACTTAGAAGTATGGACAATATTGATGATGACCTCTAAACAATTCAAACGATCCAACCAGACGTGCGGATTTACTTTAATTGAAATAATGGCCGCAATCCTTGTTCTGACAATTGCGGTGCTCGGTACGTCCGCATATAGATATCATACCAGCCTGCATGTACGAACAGCCGACCTGAAAACAACCGGTGCCAGAATGGCCAGCCTGCTTTGCGAGACCTGGCGCGGCACAAGCGACCCCAATACATTCGACCCAACAACCCATTTTAGTTCAGAGCTTACTATCAATTCTGTGATGCTCTCTGAGGCTCCAGCGGCACCGACAGGTAATACGGTATTGGGAACCTATAAAATTACCGTTGATGATGTCGACTACCGCGCCCTGCTTTATTGGAAAGACATTTCGTCCGGTCTTCGTGCCCTGAGCGTTATGATGGTCTGGGACTGGGACCCGCAGAAGCCCATAATTGCGAGTAAGTCATTCAGGCTCACAACGTACGTCGTTATCGATTAGCATTATGAAAGGGACTCTGGCAAAAATGCCTAAGAATAAGAAGACAATCGTAAATCGTAAAGGAGTTACGCTTGTAGAGCTGATGATAGCGGCAAGCCTTGTGAGCATCGTCATAGTTGGTGTCGGTGCGCTGCTGGTTGATAGTCAGCGCGGCTGGAACAGGATGTACAGCCGCACATACTCTGACGTTTCAACCGATGCGCATGTAGCCAGAAGGACGTTTGACCGAGTTGTCCGCAACGCGAGCAGCCAGGGTATTTTGCTGGATGATAACGGCAATTGGCTCGAGGTCTGCTGCTATTCAGATCCCAATGTGGCTGTCGTTGACCGCTACGCACGTTTCCTTAGCTCTAACAGCGAGTTAACTCTTGAGTATGGCGAACTGAACCCCAAAAAAACTTTGAACACCGAGATTATCTGCGGGAACGTTACGAGCTGTGTTTTTATGTCAGCCGACAACTCCATCCAAATGATACTCAGGCTCGATAACGGCACGCAGAACAAAACCGTTGTCGCATCCGCTTATATAAATAATCAATAACAGAAAGCCACGTAAAGGGCAGGAGAAGCGAAAATGAACAATAAACCAGCACAATCAAAAACCGAGAGGCTGCGCATTTCCTGTGGAAGGGGCGGTTTTGTCTTAGCGGCTATGCTGTGCGCGGTCGTGATACTGATTATCTTAGGCACTGCCCTGCTGAGCCTGGGTCTGCACAGTCGCGTCTTTGCGGTCAGGACCTCGTCTGAGATATCGGCACGTTGTGCAGCCGATGCCGGGCTGACAAAGGCATTTTATGAAATGAACGAAAAGCTCAAAGTCATCCCCTGGGACGACAGCAGCCTGCCCCAGGCAACAGACGAGATTTTGCCCAATACCGATGCGACTTACAGCTATACGGTTACAGGTGACATGAGCAGTGGTTACGTTATTGAATCATCGGGCAAATCCGGGGTGGGGGAAAAAGCAGTTTTGTGCTCTTTATCGTTGCAGGGACCATTGGACTTTGCAGTCTTTTCCAATAGCCAGATGGTGTTGCGTAACAGCGCAGAAATTGACTGGTACAATTATGACGATGAAGACGAGAATCTAAAAGTCGGCACCAATAGTATTGAAGCAGGTGCAGTTGAGCTAAAAAATTCGATTAAAATACATGGTGACGTCGTTGTCGGGCCCGGCGGTGACCCGGATACGGTAATTAATCAAGGCAACGCTATCACTATAGAAGGTGATACCTATGCAGCATCCAAAGAAAAGAGATTACCTTCCCCCGCTGTTCCCGCCTGGTTGGAGGAGATGTTCTCCGGTGGAACGATAAATAATAACGAGACTATCACGACTTCCGGCAAATACGATTCAATCCAACTCGGCAACAGCAAAGAAATACAAATAGAGGGAGACGTTTCACTGTACATCACCGGTGATATAAGTCTTGGGAATTCCTGTAAGATAACCGTTAATGATGATGGAAGCTCAAGCCTGGTCATCTATCTTAGCGGCCAATTCGAAGGTAAGAACAGCTCCGAGCTGAATAATGGGACTAAGAACCCCAGAAAGCTAAAAATCTATGGCATGGATAGCTGCACCAACATGCAATTCAAGAACAGCAGCACGACGTACGGAGTCATTTATGCACCAAAAGCTGATATTGTATTCCATAACTCGATTGACCTCTACGGAGCAATAGCCTGTAAAAGCCTCGATTTGAAGAATTCTGCTAAGATTTACTACGATGCGTCTCTTAGAGATGCAAGTATAAATGATGTGGGTACGTGCTTTGTAGTTAAACAGTGGCGAGAGGAATAGGTAAAGGGATTCGGACATACGAAGATCGAGACGAGCAGGCGGTCAACAAGATATTGACCGCCTGTTTTTTATTTCCTTCAGCCGGATGTCCTATAATTCCAATAATCATTTCTCAAATCCCCTGTGATTGCATAGGTTTTGATTCAAACAAACCTCGACGGATGTTTCAAGTCTTTATCTTTACGCGCAAATCGCAATATTTATAGGACTATACAGCTTTCAATCAGGGACACAGACCTCTCAAATCAATCTATTGTAATTTTATAATTTCTACGTAAAAACGGGGCACGTTTGAGCCGATGAAAGTAAGAGTAAATCGCTGAACTAAAAACAGACAGCCGATGACAGTTAAATCATACTATTGGTAAGTCCGCTTCTAAAAAGCGAATTGAAGGTTTTGCAGCTTCAATTGATTTTCGTTAAGGAGGACTTATGGGTTTAAGTTGGATAAGCTCGCTCAGGCAAAAGATTGAAGACAGGCAGGTCTTCGGCCTGGATATCGGCTCATCTTCCGTCAGCGCCGTTCAACTGCGCAAAAAGGGCGGCGGCTGGGTGGTTACGGCAGCCAATCACGTCAAAATGCTTCCTAATGAAGAAAATGAAGAGCAGGAGCACAGACAGGCAAACACTGTCAACGCAATTAACAAATGCCTTGAGCCGATAGAAACACGGACACGACTGGCTGTTTGCAGCGTTTCCGGTCCGGAAGCGGCGGTCCGCGATTTTAAGTTTCCTTTCCTGCCTTTGGATGAAATGGAACCGGCAGTCATGCTCGAAGCAACACAGGTATGCCCCTTTAACGCCAATGACATTGCCGTTGACTACCAGTTGTTAAGTAACGACCAGAATACTGTCAGCGGGCTTTTAGTAGCGGCTACAGATCGGTTGATAGAGAGCAAGGTAAAACTTGCAAAACAGGCTTCTCTTGACTGTGTATTAATGGATGTTGACGGCCTGGCACTTCTGAACTGCCTCAGTGAATGTGAAAGAGACGAGAGCGGTCAAACAACAACAGCTATTTTGAACATTGGCGGCTCTTACACAACTCTTGCAATTACTAACGGCCGAGCTACACAGTCTTCACCCTTTGTCCGGGACATGGCCTATGCCGGCATTGATATCGTTAAGGCAATTGCAGAAGAAAAAAATATGTCAACAAAAGATGTAGAGTCCGCCATAGACGGATTCGAGGGCGATAATTCTACGGACAGGGGCGTCACATTCAAGGACAGTTTGGAAAAAGCCTGCGAGAAATTGATCGTCGATGTTACGGAGACGCTGCGCTATTACACGGCTCAGGAAAAATCGAGCTTTGTTGAAAGAATATTTGTCTGCGGCGGATTTGCTATGGTCCGGGATCTGGTTGAGTTACTCGACAAGCAGATTCCAGCAAAGATTGTATTGTGGAATCCATTTGAGAAAATCAGCTGCACTGCGGGACAGTCCTGCGAAGATATGCTTAAAAAAGAGGGTCCGGCGATGGCGATAGCAGCCGGTCTTGCTATGAGGTCAATCTGATATGTTCACGATAGATTTACTAAAGGGACAAAATATTCCGAAAAAGAGCAGTCCAGGCAGCATAGCGACCGTTGCGTCAGCTTCTTTTGTGCCGGTTGTTATCGCGATAGCAATGTTTGGTTTATACATACGTAACAAGGTCGTTATATCGGTTCAGGCAAACTCAATAGCCAATTACAAGACAAAGATTAACAAACTGTCGGATGCAATAGAGATGCAGAAATCATTCGAGGAAAATTTAAACGCTTACAACAACTTCTTATCGGAAATCGAAGGCAATCTTGGCAAGCATACTCAGTGGTCGCCGGTTCTCGTGACGCTGGTTCAGAATATGCCGGACTCGGTAGTGCTGACAACGCTCGATGTAAAACAGCGTTCTGTAAGAAAAAAAGTGCCTCAAAAGAATAATCCAAAACAAATGATAGACATCTCTATTCCTGTAAGGACATTACAGATGACAATGTCCGGCAGGCCGCAATCCAACTGCGACCAGGACATCAGGAATTTTAGTGATTCTCTTCGCTCTTCAAGTTTATTAGGGCCGAAGATTGAAGACGTCAGGATCTCGCAGGGGCTTGCTAAGCTCGACGGGAAGGATGTAGTCTCTTATCAGATAGATTGTATATTTAAGCCGGGAATGTAGCATGTTCTTAATGAAGATACAAAAGAAATATTTAATAACAGTTGCTATAGTTTGGGCAGGTTGCTTCATGCTGTTTTTGTTTGTATACATAGCTTTGCTTGTGCCGCAGCAAAAGAGCAAAAAAAGAGTAGAAAGCCAGCTCGCTGAGATAATACAAAGGCACAATTCCGCATTAACGGCAAACCAGGAGGATACTAAAAAAAGAAAAAACGAAGAAATCGAAAAACTACGAGAGACAATGAAGAATTTCGCTTATGACTCCGAAGATTCGGCCAACCTGACTTTCGATATAAGCCAAATTGCCAACGAGAAGAAGGTTAATTCGTTCAGCATTAAAATGCAGGAAGACCGCCGAGGCGGACAAGCAGGTGATCTTAAGTACATACAGGAGAACAGTATTGATATCAGCTTTACAGGGGATTTCAATCAGTTTGTGACTTTCCTAAATGCCCTGGAGAGACACCAGCCGGTTGTCTTCGTAGATAATTTCAAAATAATTCGCTCAGCGGTGGAGGATTCAAACCACAAAGCAAATATGAAACTGGCGGTTTTCTTGCGGAAATCTCAGGACAGCTGAATTACGAGAACGCCAGCCGCAGAGCAGGAAGAGACAAGATAAAAGAAATGAGAACGATAGCAATAGCAAACCAGAAAGGCGGTTGTGGAAAAACAACCACGGCAGTTAACCTTGCAGCTGCATTTGCCAAATCCGGCAGGCGGACATTGATAGTAGACCTGGACCCACAGGGCCACGCCACTCTGGGCTTGGGACATGACCCTGAAACTATTGATAAAACTGTTTATCACGCTCTTACCAATGTTCAAATTCCACTGCCGAGAGTGATAATAGACACTAACATGGAAGGCCTTAAACTTGCACCGAGCAATATCCTCCTTTCAGGTGCCGAACTTGAGCTGGTCAATATAGTCGGTAGAGAATTTGTTCTGAGCGAGCAGTTCAGATTAGTAAGCGAAGATTATGATATTTGCGTTATCGACTGTCCCCCGTCCCTTGGTCTTCTGACACTGAACTCGCTCATCGCCAGCACTGATGTGATTGTGCCTGTTCAAGTCAATTACTTCGCGATGGAAGGGCTGAGGCAGCTGCTGGAGACCGCTGACATTATCAGAATGAACTTCCAGCCTTGCTACGTGAAAATCCTGGGTCTATTGCTGACTTTTGTCGAAGACAGATTACTGCTGAGCAGGCAGATACAGCGTCAGATGCGTGAATACTTCGGTGATGTGGTATTCAATACTGTTATCCACAGAACGGTAAGGCTTGCCGAGGCCCCAAGCGCCGGCGAGTCGGTTCTGACTTACGCACCGTCAAGCAAAGGCGCTGCTGAGTACACCGCTCTGGTTGAGGAGATAACCAGACGCGAAGCAGTGTCTTCAGAAAATATTCAAGAAGAGAAAGAATCTTTTGCTGCTGCGATAGGCCATAACCAAGGCAATGATTTTGACAAGGAGATAAGCGATGCCCAAACAGAAATCAGGGCTACACAAGGGAATCTCGACAATCTTTAATGGTGTGCCGATTCCGAAAGGCAGCGACGGTATGCAGCCGAGCTCCACAGCAACAAAAGAGGCTCCGAGTTATGGTCCTCCCAGCCACCTGACGAAAAGTACTGCGGAAGCTCCAACACCAATTAAGCCGGCCCCGAAAGCGGCGCCGACTGAAAAACCAAAACCTAAAGCTAAAGAACAAATCGCTGCTCCAGTGCCTGAAGTCATATCAAGACGCCAGCCGGAATGGCTGGAACGTATTCTGCAGCCGATAAAAGAAAAGCTATTCGAGCCAAAATCCGGTGTCAGTCCTGCGCGACAAAAAGCGATGGTTGTATTAGTTCCTGTTCTGTTTATCGGTATGATACTGGCGTTTGTAAAAGTGTTAGGCAGTGGTACGAACGAGACGGCTGCATCCAATGCATTCAAGCCGTCTGGGGTCGTCGCGGCCGCTACAAATAATATCACCTGGCAGGCTCCTACGCCCTACCCGAAAGACCTTCGCGACCCTATGCAATTCGGGTTTGTTGGGCCTGCAGCAGACCCGGGTGAAACCGGGGACATTGTCGTAAAAGGCATTGTCTACAGTGAGGAAAATCCCTCTGCAATTGTTGGTATTGACATAGTACACGTAGGCAGCAAGGTGGCCGGCGCAACCGTGGTAAAAATAAACAAAGACAGTGTCGAGTTTGAAATGAACGGCAAAAAGTGGACACAAAAGGTACGTTGATTAAAAGAGAAACTGATAGAAATAACATAAAAGAAAGTAGTCTTAACCGTTAAACGAGAAAAGGAGCAATCATGAAAAGATTTGTGACAAAATTTGTGGGGCCATGGTTTTTGATGATTCTTGTACTTGTTCTGGCAACCGGCGCAGCAGAGGCCGCCGCCGCTGCGAGCAGCGCCAATGAAAAGGCGAGCAAGAAAGAGGTTTTGACACCGCTTCAAGAGCAGATGCAAAAGACGATAAGTATCACATTCAGGGAGACGCCCATCGATGATGTAATAAGGGCAATAGCCGAAAAGGCAAACGTGGATATTATTAAAAGTCCGCAGGTCACGGGCACGGTGACGGCCACTCTAACAGACGTCCCGTTGGGAGAAGCACTGGATAATATCCTTGCATCACACGGGTACGGCTATGTAGCCGACAAGAACGTAATACGAATAGCACCGCTTAGCGAGCTTGCTCAAAAGGAAGAGTTACTTGTCAGCAAAATTTACCGCATTACTTACGCGGATGTCAAAGACGTTGAAAAAACCCTGGAGAAATTTATTTCAAAACGCGGCTCGTTATCGTCCAGCACGAGCACCAGCGATATAATCGTTACCGACACCGAAAGCAAAATCAAGGCCATAGAAACCTTCATCGCACACATTGACAGGATAACACCACAGGTATTGGTCGAGGCAAGAATCTACGACAT
>CAYVIT010000006.1:0-9431 GCA_964451425.1 uncultured Pirellulales bacterium | reverse complement strand
CGAGCAAATGTAACGCCGAGGCCGGCCTTGAATATGCCGGCCTCGGCGTTCAAAATACACAACTGACCCCTTTTGAAAGTAATACAGCGGCACTTGTAACTTGCCGATATGTCTGCTCGGTGAACGGATTAAGAAGTTCAATTTACGGGGTGTTTGTGGCTTGAATAACATAATATGCCCCGGAGACCGGTTTGTGGGTAAATTCTTACGCGTAATCGCACAGACTCGAAATGATAAATTTAACTAAAGATGGATAAAGAGAACAAAGACAAGATTAAAGTTTTACTGGTCGAAGACAACCGTGTAGACGCCCTGTCGGTTCAGAAAATGCTGACTGAGGAAATGGACAGCCCATTTACCCTTGAACATGCAAGCCGGCTGACAGAAGCAATAGAACATCTCGAAAAGGAAACCTTTGACGTGGTCTTGCTGGATTTGGGACTGCCGGATAGCATAGGATTGGAGACTCTTGTCCGGATGCGCGAGCAGGCATCGCATGTTCCGATTGTTGTTTTGACAGGGGAAGGAGAAACGCTGTCAATTGAATCCCTAAAGCACGGAGCTCAGGACTACCTGGTCAAAGGGCATATAAACTATGGTACTCTGCGACGGTGTTTGTGTTATGCCATTGAACGCAAAAAGATTCAGGAAGCCCTGTGGATAAAGGACCGCGTTATCGAATCCTCTATCAATGCCATCGCAATCACTAACCTGCAGGGCAAACTAACATACGTAAACAAAGCGTTCCTAAAACTATGGGGAAACGAAAGTACAGATGAAGTTGTCGGCAAAGACATCGCCGGTTTCTGGCACAAAACCAATGACACTTTGTGGATAACAGAAACCGTATTCAGCAGCGGAAGCTGGTTTGGAAAAGTAAGCGGCAAAAAAAAGGACGAAAGCAAGCTGGATTTACAGCTTTCGGCTTTTATTGTGAAAGAAAAAGGAGAGTCCAGCGAATCACTTTGTATGGTATTTTCTTTTGTGGATATTACCGAGCTGACCCACCTGCGTCATCGGCTGAAAACAGAACAGTCCTTCGCCGGTCTTATAGGTCGTGATAAAAAGATGCTCGAACTGTTTGACACTATCAGGGAAGTTACCGAGGTGAACATCCCTGTGTTAATCCAGGGTGATAGCGGCACAGGCAAAGAGCTTGTTGCCGCCGCTATTCACGATGAAGGTCCGCTGGCTGATAAACCTTTTGTTCCCGTAAACTGCGGTGCGCTTCCGGAGGGAGTTTTGGAAAGTGAACTGTTTGGACATGTTAAAGGAGCATTTACGGGGGCCGTTCGTGACAGAAAAGGGCGGTTCGAGCTGGCAGACGGCGGAACAATATTCCTCGATGAAATCGGAGATATCCCGAGCACGATGCAGGTTAAGCTCCTGCGTGTCTTACAGGAAGGTACCTTTCAGAAAGTGGGAGGCGAAGAGAACATAAAAGTCAATGTTCGTATTATCAGTGCAACAAATAAAAATCTTGCCAAGGAGGTTGCTGCAGGAAGGTTCAGAGAAGACCTTTTTTACAGATTGTGCGTAGTTCCTATTTATCTGCCGCCACTGCGTGAACGGCGAAATGACATCCCACTTCTGGCAGAGCACCTGCTGAAAAAAGCTACGACAGAAACGGACAGGGACGATATTGTCCTGTCAACAGAAGCGATCGATGTACTGATGGATTATGACTGGCCGGGGAATGTGCGAGAGCTTG
Source organism: uncultured Pirellulales bacterium (assembly GCA_964451425.1). Lineage (GTDB taxonomy): Bacteria > Planctomycetota > Phycisphaerae > Sedimentisphaerales > Anaerobacaceae > CS2-K091. The sequence continues at coordinate 7,720 of CAYVIT010000006.1, read as the reverse complement.
AGAACGCCCTTCAATATGCGAAGGTAAAATGCAGAGATAACGTACTGCTGCCTGAACATTTGCCTTCAAATATTCTAAAGGCAAATATGCTGACACAGCTTAGCCCGCAAAAGAAAGAGCGAAAAAAGCGAAAACACAAGCTCGATATAGAAACGGTTTGGCAGACGCTGGCCAAGACAGGCGGCAATAAAATCGAGGCTGCACAAAGGCTTGGTGTTTCACGAGCGACTCTTTATCGCTTCCTTGAGGAAAGTGAAAAAACGGGCAAAATCACCGCTGTATAATCTGTCGTTTCAGCCGTTAAAGTATCCCAGATAATAAGTAGTGTCTCATTTAGAGTAAATGAGACAGCGCAATCTCTTTAGCGGCCGCTGACCTACCATAACATTTTAATAGATAAGAACTTACAAGAGGCTGCGGTCAAGGCCCTATAACCTTAAGCAGACCGCTTCTTAATGTCTCATTAGCAACTTTCAAATGAGACATTCCAACTACATCCACTAAAAGTTTTGCCAGCGTAACTACTTGTTATCTATGAACTTACAACTTTTTTGTGGTCCCCCTCTATCATTCGGCACACCTATTGCTCTAATTACTAATGAAGATAGAAATAAGAAACAAAATTGGGGGTAATAATGACAGCTTTATATTACAGAATGTGGCTTTCGGATACGGTTGGTAAAAAGCGTCTGATAGTTCTTGCAATCATTTGTTACATCACCCTGTGCTAAGTGTTTAACGTCTGCCGGATAAGCAGCATGTCAGGAGAGAAGAAAATGGATAATCCAAGCAATGAATACATTTCAGAAGCCTTAAAAATAGCCAATGACTTAATGTCCCTTGCAGGCGACGGAGATACACTCGGAGATTGCGGCGGCTCCGGCATACTCTTTGCCGTGTGCCGGGATTGTGCCTACAAAATCCGCCGTCATGCTGAAAATGAAGAACGCAAGACAAAGATGAACTTCGTACGTTCAAATACTATGCTGGTGATTTTCGCAGCAGCAGTGTTGTCAATGGTCTTCGCTTCGCCGGCCAAGGCAACTATCATTCTCTCAACGAATGCAATAGAAACATTAGGTGGATCGACCTACACCAACGCCGACTTAATAGAGTATGACCCGGTAACCGACACTTCGATGCTGTACTTTGACGAAAGTCTATTCGGCAGCAACGAAAACATCGATGCGATTCATGTGCTTTCCAACGGCAATATTATTCTTTCAACTAATAGTGAAGCAACACTGGGTGGCCTAAGTTTCGTGATAGGTGACCTTATCGAGTACAATCCGACAACGGACATAGCAACACTATTCTTCGATGAGAACTTGTTCAGTGCCAGCGAAAACATCGATGCCGTGTCTCTACTCGACAATGGTAATATCATCTTATCAACAACCGGCATCGCGACGCTGGGAGGACTGAGCTTCGCAGACGGCGATCTGGTCGAGTACAATCCGACAATGGACATAGCAACATTATTCTTCGATGAGAGCTTGTTCAGTGCCGATGAAGACATCGATGCAGTACACATTCTTGATAATGGCAATATTATTCTTTCAACTATGACTATCGCAACGCTCGGCGGGCTGACCTTCGCGGATGGCGACCTTGTTGAGTACAATCCGACAACAGATGTGGCAACTTTATACTTCGCCGAAAGTCTCTTCTCTAACGATGCCGACATCGATGCTGTTTACGTTACAACACTGCCTGAGCCGGCAACAATAGTTATGTTAGGTCTTGGAATGCTGGTATTTATTATCCGCAGGTGAATACGTCCATATCCTGAATAGAAGAATGGCTACAGCAAACGCTTCAATCGCAGGGATTATGAGACTTTTGCAAAAAGGTACAGCGGGCATTTGCTTTTACGTAAAATTGAGTTATACTTTATAATGTAGAAGTGTTTTTTAGGGGAGTGACGCTATGTTATCCTATGTTAAACTTGATAGTCTTAGGGGCAACGTAGATGACAGCTACATCGATACTTCTAACAGCCCGATTCAGCATATCGTCAGCAAGAATGGAAATTTTGGTGCCAACAATAGACGACGATTTTGGGGAAATAATTCATTTATATCTCAGACTCTTAAATCTAAAAGGGGTATGACTCTTATTGAAGTGGTAGTGGCTATGTTGATTCTGTCAATTTTAATCATCGGAGCCCATTATCACTTCGTTTATGGAAGAGGCCAGATTGCTCTACGGGAAAATTACCGCGCAGCTCTCCAACTGGCTGCTCAGAAGTTGGAAGAGCTGAAAGCGGATAGCTATAATGACATAACAGTAAGTAAAACACAGGAAACTCTTGCCTTAGGAGAATATTCCTGTAATCGCAGCACAGATGTAAACGATGTCAGCTTATATAAAAAGATTAACGTTCAAATTGATTGGAATCAGATGGGCAGGGACCATAATGTGAGTTTAGATACCTTTATAGCTCCCAAATGGTGAATCTCATGAAAACAAAAAGACAAAAAGGTTATACTGTAATGGAAATTCTGATTGTAGCTGCTATAAGTACCATTGTCCTTTCGGCAATAGGCACCGTTATCGTCATCGGCCATATATGCTACAATCAAGCCTCTGAAATTGTGGAGCTTCAAAGGAACGCTTCTCTTGCCATGGATACAATAAGCCATTCTATTCAAGCCGGTAGGGCCGCGGAGCTGGAGAGCAATGGTCAAGCCATAAAAATATACAGAGAAACGGACTGGATAAGATACTTTCCTGAATACGGCGACCTCAAATCAGAGATTGAAGGAGGACAACCTCAGGTTGTTGTCCAGGGTAACGTTGAGGCTTTGGGATTTACTCTGCAAGCGAATAAAGTAGGGATAGACCTCACCTTGAAAAAAGATAACGTACAGAATAATTTTGTCTCAACAGTAAGTATGCGAAATTATGGGGAGTGATCCAAAATGAAAGGAAGAACACTAAAATCAGAAAAGGGTGTCGTTCTTCTTGCCGTGGTAGTCTCTATTCTTATCATTGCGATTCTCGGCTTTTCTGTACTGCATCTGGCCAGCACTGAAATAATACTGACTCAGAAGGCTGTCAACAAAACCAAGGCTTTTTATGCTGCTGAGGCTGGTCTTGAGTATGGGCTTGTAATGTTAAACAAACTCTCACGTGAGCATAGACAAGCTCTGTATTCCGACGGTGATATTCTTGTGCACTACCAAGTCTCTCTGCCCGCAGTGGAAGGTTTCACTTTTGATGTTTTATCGGTAGAAAAAGTGGGAACTGTCGAGACAAAGACCATCGATTCGGGATCGTATAAAGGATTAATAGCAAGCATCCAGAAGTACAAGATTACTTCTCAGGCCACATCTAACGAGCCAGATGCTATTTCTGCAAAATTGGTTCAGTGGGTTGAATATCAGGGCTTTCAGCTTTTCCAGTTTGCAGCTTTTTATGAACAGGACATGGAGATGCACCCGGGACCGGCAATGACTATTACAGGCAGAATTCATTCGAATAACGACATCTATTTAGGATCCAACAGCACACTTTCTATTGATTCTTACATTACTTCTTCCGGTGATATTTATAATTGTAGTAAGCCCGGAAACCCTCAAACTCAAAGTGGAACTATCGAGATTAAGGATGCTGATGGACATTACCAGAATATGGATTTTGATAGCCGTGACCCGGATTGGACAAGTAAAGCTACAGAGATATGGGGCGGTACAGTACAGAGTCAAGTCCACGGAATCCCAACAATAGAACTTTCCCTTGCTATTGGGGATGAACCAATTGATATAATCAAGCCTGGTGATGCCGGAGACTCCGAGGCACTACAAGAAGCCAAATTATACTATCAGGCAGATTTACGCATCATTGATGGCGTAGCCTATGATATATCGGGCAATGTGGTCGATTTGACTTATGAAAAAGATGGCAGCAGTCTAAATCCTGTTGATATGGACAAGTCATTCTATAATAATCGAGAGGGAGCAGATATCACGGTTACAGAGATTGACATATCCAAGTTAATAGAAAGCGGAAAATTCCCTGTCAATGGGATATTGTATGTTTCAACCCATAATGCCGGTGCAGGTAAGCAGGATGGAGTAAGATTAGTTAATGGGAAAACTTTGCCGGAACAGGGATTAACAGTGGCAACGGATAATCCCCTTTATATTCAGGGAGACTATAATCACGATAAAGCACCGGCATCGGTCCTATGTGATGCAATAAATGTTCTTTCTAATAGTTGGAATGACGCAGGGCTCTGGCAGACCGCTACTAACACCGAAGTGAATACTTCCTTTGTATCAGGGCATACGCCGACGAAAGATGTGGGTTATGGAGGCGGGCTTGAGAATTTCCCCAGATTTCTTGAAAATTGGAGTGGGAAGGAGTTTAAGATGACCGGGTCAATGACAAGCCTCTGGTATAGTGAAATAGCTACCGGACAATGGATATACGGCCAACCCTACTACGAGGCACCTAAGCGAATGTGGGGATTTAATGGAGTCTCAGACCTTTCCATGCTTCCCCCGGGAACACCCGTCGTCTACAGAACCCACAGAAGCAACTGGCAGCAGCAATAACCGGAAAAGAGGGATCCTCTCTTATGACAAGGAGAAGAACCTCAGACAGTTGTCAATGGTAACGTAGAATATTTGGGATTTACTAGCGAGCAAGGGAGGGATAAACCTCACGTTGGCACAAAATAACGTACAGAATAATTTTGTCTCAACAGTAAGTATGCGAAATTATGGGGAGTGATCCAAAATGAAAAGAAATATGCCAAAATCAGAAAAGGGGGTAGTTCTTCTTTTCGTAGTGGTCTCCATTCTTATCATTTCGATTCTGGGTTTCTCCGTACTCCATCTGGCCGGCACCGAAATAATACTGACTCAGAAGGATATCAACAAAACCAGGGCTTTTTACGCGGCTGAAGCAGGGCTCGCTGATTTGACCACAAAGTTGCACAATAAAGAGCTGGGTTATTTTGAGAATGCAACGGGTAAGATTGAGTATACAACCTTGGGAGAGGGAAGTTACGAGGTTGATGTTTATTACGACGAAAATCCTCCTTATGCCATTTCAACCGGCCAGGCAGGAGACAAAGAGAAAAGAATAAAGGTGGAACTATCCTTTCTGTCTCAGCATTACGAAGATGCCATATATGCCGGTAATTCAATTGGAGGTGGGTTCACATTTACATTAAGGGGCCAGGGTGCACCAAGTGTTGTTGGGGGAAGAGAAATTGGCGGCAGAGACATGGTATTCGGAAACATATTCGTTGATGGGGATATCAGTATGCATGAAGAAAGCAGTATTAATCCCTCTCCGCTGCCTAATACCTTTCATTTAAATGGAGATACTGACTCAACCGGCGGCGTTAGTATCCTCGATAGTGCCTCAATTTCCGGAGAAGTTCAGGAGGGCGTCACTGCGTTGAGCGATCCCGACCTGTTGGCCATGAACTACCGGATAAATAATACACATAACGTGGGCCAGCTCTTTGCAAATGAAGGCGTTGATTCGGGACACCTGCCATCAGGCCATGAGTTATACAACGTGGTAGTAAAGAATCCTGCCGACAGGTCGGCCGAGTGCACATCTACTTCCGGCGACGATTACTTTCTTGAGCCGGCAAGCGTTTCAGGAGGGGGAGGCGAAAAGGACGCAACAACTCCTTTACACCTGGGTAGTGACCGGATTTACTACATTGACGGCAATGTGTGGGTCCACCACAAATCCACCTATGGGATGTTAGTCGACGGTAAAGTGACCATTGTAGCGACAGGAAATATCCATATCAGTGACAATCTCAAATATGCGGATAACGAAAGCGTGTTGGGTTTGGTGGCCCTCGGCACGTACGACAATAATGGCCAGCTTGTCAGCGGCGGTAACGTCTACTTTGGAGACCCTCGTTACGGGACCATGTATACTGTTTCGGCGTTAATGTTTGCCGCAGATAGCTTCTTATACAATACGGACTCTGTTACTGGGGATGCAAAAGAGCCTACATCCGGATTTTCCGTTTATGGCAATCTTAGCGCCCTCAATGAAGTCTCCATCGAGAGGGAATGGTATGATGCGGATGGAACCGGGACCGCAAAGCCTGCATACTTTGATCCCGGTACCGGCCAATGGGTAGCTCTGGAGAACGGAGCTGCACTGTCATCGACCGAAATTGGCAGTCTCAGGCACTATCAGATGAAAATAACTTATGATGACCGGGTCCGCACCCAGGATACGCAGCCGCCCGGTCTGCCGAGGGGAGGGGGAGGTATTTTTGCCGGAATAACACACTGGGAAGAAGTGCCATAATAGGGCCAATAGTAAAGTAACATATAAATACAGCCGAAATAACAACAGCTCTTACAACATAAAGCGTGATATGAGAAATAGCGGATTGTTAAGACTTGTAAGCTTCGTTGCAGCAATACAAAAATTTCGGAGCATACTTTAGATAGAAGCAGAAATTTTTTCAAAATAATTCCGATATAACAGGCGAATACCGGCTCAGATTGTACTGGGCATGTGAGGTGTGAAAAAATGTGGATTGAAAATGCAACGGACAATACTTATGTTTTGTACACTCCTGTGTCTCAAGAGCCGGAACTACAGCGCGAGCTCGGAATTATATATGACATTGTCGGGGGCAGAGATGACTGCTATGTAATAATCAATTTTGCCAATGTCGAGATATTAACTTCTTTAAGTATCTCAGGCCTCCTCAAGTTGCACAACTCGCTGTCTCAGAATGGGCGTCTGCTTATCTTGTGCAAAGTAGGTCTTCCTATCAAAGGCATTTTAAGAATATCCGGCCTTAGTTCGGTTTTTAATTTTGCAGCTGATATGCTTGCTGCACAAGTAATGATTCAAAAAGCCAGCCAGCATGAACTCCAAAAAACTGCAAATTGAACAGAAGTAAAACCGGGCACAAGGGCCTTTTGTCGTGAGTGAAGCAATTCAGGCGGTCATTTGATTGCCGGCACAACCCATTAACTGATATCAATCAATCATCAAAGTCGCTGAAATAAACCCTCCGCAATCTCTCAGTATCGGTATTTATCTCAGGAACGCCCGACAGGACCTCTTTTATGACCACGACGGCTTGTTACCAATGATTTTGTAGCAGTTGGTTCACCGCCGCCAACCAATTGAAGCGGTTATCGTTGATTTAGAGGCCGTCATATCTTACCTCCCAAGCTGCTATTCTGCCTCTTTATGTATTATCAGTTGTAAAGTTTACAGCGAAACACATTCTTTATTGCGATTTTACTTTGCCAAGATAGAAAGTTATGCGGGAATATGTTCTATAATATTGAATTACAGCGGAATCTTACAGGTTGACCGTGGGTGAATCTGATGAAACGGGGAACGTTGAATTTTGTTGTTGATTTGGCCGCATTTATCAATCTTCTTTGTCTTGCTTTTACGGGCTTCATTATGAGATACATTCTGCCTCCCGGCACCGGGGGACGCGGTCGTGTGCTGCACGGTGGCCGCAGTGGAGAGCAGATAAAAAAGCTGTGGTCAATGACCCGGCACGAGTGGGGTGACTTTCATTTCTATCTGGCACTTCTCTTTGTAGCCTTGATGGTCGCGCATATCGTTCTGCACTGGAGCTGGATAAAGAGTTATTTCAAATCGCTCCTGAGAATCGGGCGAAAAGCAAGCGACTAACAGCATATTTTCCTTGACGGCCAGTCACTAAAGACTATAATTGAGTTATTCTGAATGGCTT
>CAYVIT010000005.1:0-53422 GCA_964451425.1 uncultured Pirellulales bacterium | reverse complement strand
AATAGGCACTAAGTATGCAGAAACTTTCGAGGTGATAAGATGGATAATAAACTAGAACTAATCGGTCGTTGGCTTGACTTGCCATGCGTAAGGCAAGAACTGCTCTGCCGTGGGACCGCTTAGGAGGTATAGTCCGCATGTTCCATTCCTTGTGGCTTCTCAGACGGAAAATACGGGAGATTAGATTTCGTCCAGCTTTAGGTTACGCGACCAAAATGATGTATAGAAAGTTGTTTAGCCGTAGAGATATAATCTTCACCTTATGCCTTTCCGATTGGGAGATCACCCCTCCTGAATGGCTCCCATCCTTCTCGGCGTACCCCTTGTATTCGTTGGGACACCTCTCCGAGGCCGAGCGGGAAACATTGTTGGAGTATGGCGGTGATAGGATAGTTGAAGACTTTGCTACCAAATTCGCACGGGGGGGCACGCCTTGGGTTGGTAGGATTAAAGGGCAACTTGCAGGCGTCTGCTGGGTGTTTCCGGCGAGTATATCGCTGGACTATTTTTTCCCTCTATTGGAAGGTGATGCTGTTATATCAACCTGCTTTACGATTCCAAGACATAGGAGAAAGGGAGTCTTTAGCGGGATCCTTTACCATATAGCAAAGACCGGCTCAAAAGAGGGGCTACGCCGTGTTTTCATTAACTGCAAAATTTGGAATGTCGCGTCAATCCATGGAATTCTGAAGGTTGGTTTTAAAGAAATAGCGGTAGTTAATAGCGTCCGGATCGCCCGCCAAAAGATTACAATCTGGCACCGACCGGATCTCAAATAGGAACCAAATACGTAAAGGCTTTTGAGGTTAATAGTATGGAGCATAAGATGGTCGCCATACACCAGCCAAATTTTTTACCGTGGATTGGCTACTTTTATAAGATAGCTAAATCTGATATTTTTGTCTTTTTAGATAATGTCCAGTACGTGAAGAATAGCTTTGTAAACAGGAACAAGGTTAAAACACCTCAGGATGCTATATGGTTAACTGTGCCTGTGAGCTTTAAATTTGGGGAGCTAATAAATGAAGTAAAAATAAACAATCAAATCCGTTGGCGAGAGAAACATTTGAAAACTTTCGAAATGAATTATAAAAGAGTTGATTTTTTCGAGGACGTTTTTGAAATTATAAAAGGAATATATTGTTCGAGAGATTGGCAAAATTTGTCGGATCTTAATATAAGCTTAGCAGAAGCTATTGCGTGCTATCTTGGTTTAAATACATCGTTTGTTAAATCTTCTACTTTGGGTGTGGAGGCTAAAAGCACAGAATTGCTTATGCAGATTGTGAAGAAAGTGGGTGGAGATATATATTTGTCAGGTTTTGGTGGGGTTAAGTATCAGGAGGAAACAGAATTTGCCAAAGCAGGGATTAAATTAATGTACTCGGATTTTAATCATCCTGTATACAAGCAGCTTTGGGGCGATTTTATCCCCAATTTATCTGTAATGGATTTGCTTTTTAATATGGGAAATGAAAGTACTCAGATTATTAAAAATAGCAAAGGCGCTAAAAATGGATAGAGATAACTTGCCTTTTCTCTCTATAATCTTACCTTGCCGCAACGAAGAAAAATTTATTGCTAAGTGTCTTGATTCTATTGTTGCTCAGGATTATCTGAAGGAAAGATTGGAGATTTTGGTTTTCGACAGGTACTATCGAGGTTATTTTACTTTTTTGAACAACTCTTGACAAAGACATTTGATGGCATTGTGGCTGTTACCTCGGATATCGAAAGTAAACTCTCAGCAAATAAAACAATTCAGGTCAGAAATTTGCCTATTTTAGGATTGATAGATAAAGTTAGAGCTGCCAATTGGAAAAAAGATAAACCAACTATTATTTATGCAGGGGGTTAAGCAGGGTAAGAGGTATTAAAGAAATAATTCAAGCGATGGAATTTGTGGGAGATAAGGCGGAATTGTGGCTTTTGGGGAGATGGGAGAATGAAGGATTTCAAAAAGAGTGTGAAGGATTAGCTGGTTGGAAAAGTACCAAATATTCAGGAATCGTCCCTTTAAGCAAAGTATATGAATATATAAAAGGAGCAGACACCGGGATTGCCGTTTTATACCCAATAAAAAACTATATTACCAGCTTACCTACAAAGGCTTTTGAATATATGGCCTGCTCATTACCTGTGGTTATGTCAAATTTTCCTTACTGGCAAGAGACTTTTGGAGAATACACTTTATTTGTGGATCCTTATGACCCCGAAGATATAGCAAAAAAAGTTCTGTTTCTTTTGGACAACCCAGATAAAGCCAAGGAACTGGGCGACAAAGGAAAACAATTGACACAAGAAAAATATAACTGGGAAGTGGAACAAAAAAAGCTTTTAGATATTTATGAAAAAGTTTTGAATAAATGACAATCATATCCATCGTTAGTACCCACTTACGGTTTTCTAAAGCAATTTTGAGTCAGAAGAAAAGTGAGAAAATTCTATTTTAAGTACCTCGGCGAAGCATTTGTTTCATATCGCGACCAGTGGCCAGAAATACCAATCGAGTTAGGCATCATAAAAAACGGATTTCTTATCAAGGTACTTTTGTGGCTGGAGCGGCTGATTTACCGAAATTCCGCGGCAATCGTAGCCCTTTCCCCTGGAATGGCCGAAGGAATAAGGCGTGTCATCGGACCAGGCGTATCGATAATAACCATTCCCAATTGCTGCGACACCGACTTATTCCAGCCCGATATTGATGGTTCCAACATCAGGAAAGAATATGGCTGGGGAGATAAACTTGTCTTTCTCCACGCAGGCGCAATGGGGAAAGTAAATGGGCTTGAGTTCGTTATTGACGCCGCTGAAAGGCTCAAAGACCATCGTGATATCACATTTGCACTGATAGGTGATGGAAGCCAAAAAGACACTCTTAGAAAAAAAATTGAGCAACTTGGACTCAAGAACGTTGAGATATTAGATTCAATGCCCAAGATGGAATTGGTCAAGCTCGTTGCCGCCTGCGACGTATCCATGGTCATTTTTGCCAATTTCTCCATACTGGAGCACAATTCAGCGAACAAATTCTTTGATTCGCTCAGCGCAGGAAAACCAATACTTTTGAATTATTCCGGCTGGCAAAGAAAGATCCTTGAAGACAATACTGCCGGCTACGGTTGTGATTTGTACAATATCGATGAATTTGTTGAGAAGGTGTTGTATCTTAATTCACACAGACAGCAGTTAATACAGATGGGTCAAAATGCTCGCCGCGTTGCTGTTGAAGAATTTGATAGGGATACGTTAGCTGCTGAGGCGTTATCAGTGTTGGAAACAAGGCTAAATGCGTCAGTTCATTGAGGATTTGACCTATGATTGAAGCCAACCTGCCGATGGTCAGCTTGATTCTGCCCTGCCATAACGAGGTTGATTTCATTGAAAATACGGTCAGGAGTATCCTGGGCAATGATTATCCGGCCGAACTTGTGGAAATATTGGTTGTAGATGGAATGAGTGACGACGGGACACGGGATATCATCGAGCGTTTGGTGGCTGAGAATCCCCATGTTAAGTCTATAGACAATCCTCGAAAGATTACACCAGCTGCCATAAATCTTGGTATTTCGCAATCGCATGGGGACTTTATTATGGTCGTTAGCTGCCACGCCGAATACGCATCAAATTATATTGACAAGTGTCTTGAAGTAATCGACAGAACTAATGCTGAACACGTTGGCGGGTATATGACGACTCTGCCGGAAAAGGACACGCAGATTGGCCGAGCCATTGCAGCAGCAACAACCTCGCCGTTCGGGGTTGGGAATTCGATATTCAGAATCGGCGGTTCAGAAAGTGAAGTTGATACGGTTCCTTTCGGTATGTATCGAAAAGAGGTTTTTGAAAAGGTTGGATTATATGACGAGAGATTGGTACGAAACCAAGATATCGAACTAAATACGAGGCTGCGGAAAGCCGGGGGACGCATAATTATTTCACCCGACATACAGCTTACTTATTACAACCGCAGTACTTTCAAAGGATTATGGCAGCAATCCTTCAACAACGGACTTTGGAATCCCTACACAGTCTGGCTGACAGGAGGCGGCTTGTCTTTAAGGCACTTTATACCAATGCTTTTTGTGTCAGGACTATTAACTCTATGCTTAGGAGCTTTCCTTTGGTCGCCAGCCAAATGGGTATTACTAAGTTACATCCTGGTGTATTTTTCCTCCGCAGGTTTCTTTTCAATCAAACATAGTTCACGTACAAAAACATCAGCCATCTTGGTTTTGTGGTCATATATATTGCTACACATATCCTATGGTATAGGTTCTTTATGGGGCGTTATAACAATACCATTTAAGTTTCCCCATCGCGGTAAGAATATATCGAGTAAAGGGCCGGCAGATGGTACGGCTTAGCTCGATTAAGAAATTCAAAGAAGGTCAACGCCATGCTGAGACCAGCAAAGCGAATTCTTGATTTATTGATTTCTTTTCCCGCAATAGTAATTTTGCTGCCGGTTTTTGCTGTTATAGTGATTGCAATAAGAGTCAGCAGTAAAGGGGCGGCTGTTTTCAAACAGCAGCGGGCCGGCAAAGATGGTAAGCCATTTACTTTTTATAAGTTCCGCACCATGAGGCTCGATGTTGACCCATTTGGGTCCAGCCCGAAATCCGGTGACGACCCGCGACTGACAATGATAGGAAAGTTCCTGCGGGAATATTCGCTCGATGAGCTGCCACAATTGTTTAATGTCCTAAAAGGGGATATGAGTATCGTTGGGCCGAGGCCGTTGTATGTTTCACAAGTGGCGGAATGGAACGAACGGCAAAAAAAGCGGCTGCTTGTTAAGCCGGGATTAACAGGATTGGCGCAAATATCAGGGCGAGGGGGACTGACACGCGAGGAAAAACTCGAACTCGACGTTAAGTATGTGGAAACAGCAAACCTCTGGTTGGATTTAAAAATAATCCTAAGGACTATTGCACAGGTCTTTAGCCGGAAGAGTATCTACGAAAAAAGATATTCGCAAACCGAATATACCCGGGGGGACAATTCTAACGGTGCATAAACATCTCATCGCGTCACTGCTCACATCGCTCTTGTCGTGTTCAGCATTATTGGCTTTAGAGCCGGATGAAATACTCATCATAGCTAACGAGAACTGCAGTGAGTCCCTATCAATTGCTCAATACTACTGCGCGAAACGAGAGGTTCCGGTCGATAATATTCTAACTCTGCCGTTAGGCAGCGAGCTTAGCGATTCAATTACCAGAGCCAACTATGAGAAACAACTGGCAGAGCCGATTCGCGAGAGATTATTAAGTCTTGGATCCAGCGTGCACATCAATTGCCTTCTGACAACGTATGGCGTACCAATAAAGGTCGGTGGACGAGGGCCATTAGAAGGAAAGGTAGACAAACTAAAACAATTACGAAAATCAGCTGAGCAAGAAAAAAACAGGATTGAACGGTTAAATAATAATGGCCCCGGCAAGTCGGCCAAGCAGAAAGAAAATGTCAATCGCAAACTTTTGCAGTTACAATCCGAAATCGACCGCATCACCGGCAAAGAGACAGGGGCTTCGGTGGATAGTGAATTATCAATGGTATTATTCGGCAATTATGAGCTATACCGCTGGCAGCCGAATATACTAAAGAATAATGCGCCATATCTGAGTCTGAATACGCTTATGGTATGCCGCCTCGACGGGCCGGGCGAAGGAATAATCAAAGGGCTTGTCGATAAGGCGCTAACGGCAGAGAAAACGGGCTTAAAAGGCACTGCTTACATTGACTCGCGTGGTATCGCAGGTGACAGGAACCTCTATTCGACCGGCTATTTCGACCAGTCTTTGCGGGATATGGCGGTTCTTACAAGATTACGAACCAATATAGGTGTTCAAGAAGAACGAACAGAAAACCTCTTCGCAGCCGGCGAGTGTCCCCAAACGGCCATCTATTGCGGCTGGTACAGTTTGAGAAAATATGTCGATGCCTTCGACTTTGTCGATGGCGCGATAGGATACCATATCTCAAGCCTTGAGGCAGTAGAACTTCGCGACGCAGAGAGCAGCCAGTGGTGTCCTGCTATGCTCAAGGATGGGATAACGGCGACGCTGGGGGCGGTTGCTGAGCCATATCTTCATTCATTTCCGGAGCCGAGGGCATTTTTCCAGGAGCTGTTCAACGGCCGCTGTCTCGTAGAAGCATACTACCGCACAAAAGCATTTAATTCGTGGCAGTTGGTTTTGATAGGCGACCCGCTGTATAGACCTTTCAAAGGGCTTTAACTTCTACAAGGCAGCAATCTTGTGGTTATGCTTCGGCGGAAGGCTGGATTCGGCGGCAGCGAAATAAACCGAACAGGCAAGTTGCAATAATAACAACTACAATTCCTACAGCGGCGATAATTACATCCTGCCATCTGAAATCTCTGCCGGCAGCTACAGAAAATAATTTTACCGCTGCCAAAAAGCATATCGGCAGGGCTGATGCAACTATCAGCCATTTGATTTTCGGTGCTCTTAGCGACGAAAAAAGATGCATATTTTGAATCCAGAGCGCAGCAAAAAATCCATAGGAAAACAGAAGAAATACCAGGTATGTCACCGGCAGCAAGTCAGCCAGATTGACGCGTGCCATATTTGTTAGAGCAAAGATAGAAATGCCCGTTACAAAAAGAAATGCAGGCCAAAAAGTAAAAACAGCGAATATAATTAAGCCTGTAAGCACACCTGCCAGGTCCGCGAGAAAATCCACAGCATCACAGCTACGACCGGCCACAACGCCCTGCAGCAATTCGTCAATCACGCCATAGCAAACCGCCCCAAAAAATACCCACCAGGCTGTGGCCCTGCGCCAGCTCACTTTCCTGTCAGGACTTATAACAAACCAAAAGAGAAAAACCAATATCAGATAGGCGATAAAGTGAAGGCTTTTATCGGATACTCCGGCCTCGCGGACAATCTTGGGAATGGGTATATGTGCAAGGACAAAGAGAGTCGGCCAATAAATAACCAATGATATTAGAATCAGCTTTTGCCGGCGAGATATAGTCATTGAGAACACCTAAAGACGTAAAACTTACAGAAACCGTAAAAACAACAATATATCAGATTGTTTAAGGCTACGCTTTGATTTTACCAGATATTTGTTTATGATGTAATAGACAGCCTAAATGAAATTGGAGAAAAACTATGTTCGATTCAATAATAGAGTTTTTTAAAAGTGCGATAACGGAACAGATATTAGAAGACCCTTTCTGGGCAACGTTAGCCTTTATCGGCCAGGCGGTATTCGGCGGGCGGTTTATCCTCCAATGGATAGTCAGTGAATATAAAAAGAAGTCTCATGTGCCGACCGCCTTTTGGTTCGTGTCACTGGCAGGAAGTCTTATTCTATTGAGTTATTCCGTCCACATAAAAAATCCCGTTTTTATGCTTGGATTTTCACTGAATACGCTCATATATTTGCGGAATCTTCACTTGATTTACAGACATGCCGGGAAAAGTACGGTAACCGTCATCGAAAAAAGTGAGGATTGATGCAGTAATTGACCTGTAGATTAAACAGGTTCAGTATCGGGTTTGAATTTCGAGAAAGGTTTTCTGCTGTTTATTTTGAATTTGTAGTATGGACTATTTATCGCTCAGTACCAGAGAAATTTATCCGGAGGATTGAACAATGAAACGTTTTATGATTCCTGCAATAATTTTAGTCGCATTTGCCGGCTTTTGCCTCGGTCAGTCCAGAAGTCGTGTTTCGCAGCTCAAAATTATTCAACTTTCCGAGCCGAGCTTAAAAGGGTCGGTCAGTTTCGAGGAGGCCCTGGCCCATCGCCGAAGCGTTCGCCAGTTCACCAACCAACAGCTCAAACCTACCCACATTAGTCAATTGGCCTGGGCGGGCCAGGGCATAACAGAGCCGGTAAGAGGCCTTCGAACGGCCCCGTCGGCAGGAGAGACTTATCCGATAAAGCTATATATTGCCACGCAAGAAGGTCTGTTTGTTTACAGGCCGGAAGAACACAGTCTGGAGCAAATCTCAAATCTGGATGTTCGCAGCAGCTTATCGACGATTAATGCACCCTGTACTATCATAATCGCAGGCTCCGAGAGGAAGGTTGCGGCCAAGTTCCGTCGTGAAGCCAGACAATATATGTTATTGGAAGCCGGGCACATCGCTCAGAGTATCCAGTTACAGGCGGTGTGCCTGGGTTTGGGTTCTGTGCCGATTGGCGGTTTAGACATAAGAAGTATCCGAAAGGTGTGCAGGCTCTCGAAGGACCTTGAACCACTTTTGGTAATAGCCGTTGGCTATCCGGAGACCGAGACAACAACAGAAGAAGGCCAAGGAGTCGGCAAATCAGAGCCTCCCGGGACAAGAAAAGCGGCATTGATTGTCGCCAGTGGGAATTTTCGCGATGAGGAACTTTTTGAAACAATGCGTGTCCTTACCGAGGCGGGAGTTAAGACGATTATAGCAAGTACCAGGCTGGGTGCAGTAAGGGGAATGCTCGGAAATTTGGCTGAGGCAACAATTCTCGTGAAGGACCTTGTTGTTGATGATTATGATGCGATAATCTTTATAGGCGGAGCGGGTGCAACGGAGTATTTCGAGAGCCCTGTTGCGTGGAACATTGCCCGCGAGGCGGTCCAAAAGAAAAAAGTCCTTGGTGCAATTTGTATCGCACCGGCGATTCTGGCCAACGCGGGACTGCTCAAGGGCGTCAGAGTCACCGGCTTCCCAACCGAACGAGACAGACTCATCAGTGCCGGTGCTCTATATACCGGTGTTCCTGTCGAACGAGACGGACTTATCATAACAGGTGACGGGCCAATGGCTGCGATTCTATTTGGTCGAGCTATCGCAGAAGCTTTGGCCGGCAGATGATAACATTCTCAAGTTGCAATGATATAAGGAGTGCAGCAATGATTAACCGGACACGTCTTTTTCACATGGTATTGTTTCTGTTCGTAGTTGTAATCTCACTGACCGCTGCGGGATGCAATCGACCTCAACCTGTCGAGAGCCTCAAGGCCGAGCGGCAAAGCCTTGTTACGGATACGAATCTGACAACAACCGACTGGGAAAATCCAGAGGTGATAGGTATTAACAAAGAGCCCGGCCACTGCACCCTCATTCCGTACAGCGATAACCGAACTGCGCTCCAGGCCGACTGCACAGCGTCGCCTTTCTACAAGTCGCTCAACGGTAAATGGAAGTTCCACTGGGTGCGCAAGCCCGCAGACAAACCCGTCGATTTTTACAAGTGCGAATACGACGTCAGCGGCTGGCGAGAAATACCCGTTCCCTCAAACTGGCAGATGCACGGCTATGGAATTCCAATCTATCTTAATGTTCCATATCCATTCCCGCCGAATCCGCCCTATATCCCCCATAACTACAATCCTGTCGGCTCCTATCGAAGACAGTTCACCATCGGCGAGGAGTGGAAAGACCGCCAGATTTTTCTCCACTTCGACGGCGTCAAGAGCGCCTTCTACGTCTGGGTCAACGGCCAAAAGGTCGGCTACAGCCAGGACAGTATGACACCAGCCGAATTCAACATCACGCAGTACCTCAAGGCAGGCGAAAATACACTGGCGGTCGAAGTCTATCGCTGGTCCGACGGCAGCTATCTCGAAGACCAGGACATGTGGCGGCTCAGTGGTATCTATCGAAACGTGTATCTTTTCGCTGCACCACAGGTGCACATCCGTGATTTCTTTGTCCGAACGGACCTTGATGACGCCTACACTGACGCGACTCTAATGGCTCGCCCCAGGATTGCCAACTACAGTAATCAAAATCTCAAGGGATGGACCATCGAAGCCCAGCTTTATGACCAGGAACAAAGAGCTGTTTTATCAAAACCTATGGTCAGAGATGTCTCGTCCATTATTGGTGAACAGTATCCGCAAAGAGGAAATGTAAAGTTCGCGCTGCTTGAGGGAAAAGTCACAAATCCCCGTAAATGGTCCGATGAAACGCCCTACCTCTACACCTTTGTACTCACTCTCAAGGACAATAACAGGCAGGTCATCGAGAGCGAGAGCTGCCGGATTGGTTTCCGTGAAGTCGAAATCAAAGACGGCCAGCTCTTTGTCAATGGAAAGTCGGTTAAGCTGTTCGGCGTCAACCGACATGAGCACGACCCGGACCACGGCCGGGCCATACCGGTCGGCCGAATGCTCCAGGACATCAAGCTGCTCAAACAGCATAACATCAACGCCGTCCGTACTTCTCATTATCCCGATGACCCCACATGGTACGACCTTTGTGACAAATACGGTATTTATCTTATCGATGAAGCCAACCTTGAATCTCACGGCCTGAAAGGATACCTGTCCAACGTTGCCACCTGGGCAAATGGCTTTGTTGAACGCGCTATCAGGATGGTTGAACGCGATAAAAACCATCCAAGCGTTATCTTTTGGTCGCTTGGCAACGAAACCGGCTGCGGCCCGAACCACGCCGCGATGTCCGCATGGATTAAGGATTACGACCCCACCCGCCCCATCCACTACGAAGGCGCATTTGGCCGGCCCAAAGACCCCTACTATGTCGACGTTATCAGCCGGATGTATGCACGCATCCCGGAAATTATTCGTATCGCCACGGACCCCGTTGATGTCAGACCGATGATCCTCTGCGAGTATGCCCACGCTATGGGTAACTCCGTCGGCAATCTTCGGGAATACTGGGACGCCATCCGCTCTCATAAACGCCTTATCGGAGGATTTATCTGGGACTGGGCGGACCAGGGGCTGCGAAAAAAGAGTAGTGACGGAAAGGAATTCTGGGCCTACGGGGGTGATTTCGGCGATAAGCCCAACGACGGAAACTTTTGCTGTAACGGCCTGGTCCAACCCGACCGAAAACCCAATCCCTCACTCTATGAGGTCAAGAAGGTCTATCAGCGCATCCATGCTCTACCCATTGATATCTTTGCAGGAAAGTTCCGCATCAAAAACGAATATGATTTTTTAAACCTTGATTTCACTGAAATTACCTGGGAGCTTTCCGCCGACGGAGACATCATTCAAAAAGGGACACTGCCCAAACTGTCTTTAGCCGCCGGTGCTGAAGGTGACCTGCAGATTGCCTTTACAAAGCCAACGCTTCAACCCGGCGGCGAATACCGGCTCAAGATAACGTTTTCTCTTGCCTCCGGCACTTCCTGGGCCAAGCGCGGACACATCGTCGCCTGGGACCAGTTCCAAATCCCCTTCGACGTCCCACCCGCAGCAATTATCGACATAAATACTATGCCACCACTTACGCTCAAAGAAACGGGACAGAAAATCACCATAACGGGGCGTGATTTTGAGTTGACTTTCGGAAAAGGCTCCGGCACGCTTGATTCGTTTGTCTTCAATAAAAAACAGCTCATCGCTTCGCCGCTGGTCCCCAACTTCTGGCGTGTACCCATCGACAATGACAATGGAAACGGCATGCCCAGACGCCTTGGTGCCTGGCGTAACGCCGGACCCAACCGGACCGTCAAAGCTGTCAAAGCCGAACAGCTCAAGCCGCAGGTCGTTCGTATCACCACCGAATCGACCATCCCCGTTGGAACAAACTCCACATACACGGCTGTCTATACCATTTACGGCAATGGCGATATCGTTGTTGATGCGACACTCAAGCCGGGAGGTGACAAGCTGCCTGACCTGCCCCGGTTTGGTATGCAGATGGCCATGTCCAATCGGTTCAATACACTTACCTGGTTCGGCCGAGGCCCACACGAAACTTACTGGGACAGGAAAACCGGCGCCGCCTTTGGGCACTATTGCGGCTCGGTCAACGAGCATATCCACACTTATGTTCGGCCTCAGGAAAACGGCAACAAATCAGACGTGCGCTGGATGTCCCTAACGGACAGCGATGGCATTGGTCTCATCGCCGTCGGCATGCCTACCATTAACGTCAGTGCCTGGCCCTATACGATGCATGACCTTGAAAAAGCCAGGCACCTCCACGAACTGCCACAGCGCGATACGATAACCGTCAATCTCGACTATAAGCAGATGGGCGTTGGTGGAGACGATAGCTGGGGTGCGCGAACGCACCGCGAATATACGTTACCGGCCAAACCTTATCGCTGCGCTTTTCGCCTAACGCCTTATAACCGGACACTCGGTGACATCCGCTCCCTGATACATCGTGGCTTGCCCGAAGTGTACTAACGGCGGGGACCCGATGACAAAAGGAATCGGCTTATGGATCTTTCATACGAACCTCAGGAGAACCTGAGCAAAAGCAGGAAAAAACATTTTCATTCAGATTTATCCTTATGGGCACTTGTCATTTCAAACCTTACAGTGATAGCATGGGCGTTAATAGAGGGATGGCCATTAGCAATCATAGTGTGGGTTTACTGGAGTCAGAGCGTTACTATTGGGATACTATGGTTTTTCAAAATCTTAAGCTTGAGGGAATTCTCTACAAAAGGTTTCACAATCAACGAAAAGGCAGTTGAAGCAACCACCGGCACAAAGGTTCAAACAGCATTTTTCTTCCTTGCTCATTACGGATTCTTCCATCTTGTATATGCGATTTTCCTGCTTGGGGACTTTAAAACCACCAAGATACAGACTATTTTGTTCATGGCAGGGCTTTTCCTTATTTATCAGTGTTTTTCGTTTTTCTACAACAGAAAGTGGGAAGACAAACAAAAGCCGAATATAGGCAAAATGATGTTCTTTCCTTACGCCCGAATCATTCCCATGCACCTTACAATTCTTTTTGGCGGAATATTGTCAGGGGGGACTTTTAAAGGGAAAATGACGCTGGCACTTTTTATGCTGCTTAAAACATTCGCAGATATAATTATGCACATTGTGGAAACAAAGGGTTTTGGTGAAAGGGCTGCGGAAAGCAAGAATCAGGACCCTTAGTGTCACTGAAAGAAAAGTTATATCTTATCATCGACGGAGCTATAACGGTTTGTAATCGGCAGCCGCCGGTCTTTGCCAAAGGCCTTGGGGGTGATTTTTATGCCGGGAGGGGAGAGCCTTCTTTTATATTCATTGCGGTCAACCATTCGAATAACGCGCAGGACAACATCTTTCGGCAGGCCGGATTCTACGAGCTGCTGGGGGGATTTGTCCTGCTCAACGTAGCCTTTCAGGATTTTATCAAGCACGTCATAATCAGGCAGGGTATCGCTGTCCTTCTGTCCGGGCCTTAGCTCAGCGGTAGGCGGGCGGGTTATCACATCGGCAGGGATAACCTGCCTTGCCGCCATTTTGTTTATGTGCCTGGCCAATTTATAGACCATCGTTTTGGGAACATCCTTTATAGCGGCAAAACCGCCGGCCGTGTCACCGTAAAGGGTCGCATAGCCGACCGCTGTTTCGCTTTTGTTGCCGGTCGTCAACACCAGTGCTCCAAACTGGTTGCTAAGTGACATTAAGATACCTCCTCGGATTCTGGCCTGCAAATTCTCATAAGCAATGCCTTCGCTGTCCCAGCCTGGCACTTTTTTTAATTCCCGGTCGAACTGTTCAAGTATCGACTCAATCGGGATGGTCAGGAATTCGACACCCAAATTATTTGCTATCTTTTCCGCATCGCTAATTGTCTCCGGGCTGTTGAATTTCGACGGCATTGTGATACCGATGACATTTTCCGGTCCTAAAGCAGCAACGGCAATTGCAGCGGTAACCGCGGAATCGATGCCGCCGCTGAGACCAAGCAGGACTTTCTCGAAGCCGTTTTTCCGTGCGTAATCCCTGGTTCCGAGTACAATCGCCTGATAGACTTCATCAAGCATATCCGTTGGCTGTGGAGCGGAAGCCTGCATCGGCTCGACCTGGACATTTCCATCACCTGTGGTAGTGACATCAGCAATTATCAAATCTTCGGCAAATGCTTTGCCTTTGGCAACGAGCTTGCCGGTCGAATCAACGAAGCAGCTTGAACCGTCAAAAACCAATTCGTCCTGGCCGCCGACAAGATTGCAATATGCAACAGCGCAATTAAATTCCCTTGCGCATCGGCTGACTATTTCCTGCCTTTTCTCAATCTTGCCCAGATGGAAAGGAGATGCTGAGATATTTACAATCATTTTGACATGGTCGGCATTTCCGAGCAAATTGGCCAGCCATTTGATTTCCCAGATGTCGGCGCAGATGGTAAGAGCGACACTTACACCGGCTACATTGATTACCGCCGGCTCCCTGCCGATGTGGAAATATCTTCGCTCATCGAAAACACCGTAATCTACCAGTACGCCCTTTCGATAAATTTTGTTTACCCGGCCTGCCTGCAATACAGCGGCAGAATTGTATGCAGCATCCTGGTGGCTCTCGGCAAAGCCGACTATTATAGTTTTATCCGGGCAGTCGGCGGCGAGCTTATCTACAAACAAACGATTGTCCTGTAAAAAATGCTTCTTTTGGAGCAAATCTTCGGGCGGATAGCCGCAAACAGCCATTTCCGGAAAAACCAGCAAATCCACGTTTGACTCCATTGCCTTAGCCCAGATTTTGCGCATCTTATCGGCATTACCGGCTAAATCACCTACGATGGGATTAAATTGTCCTAATGCTACACGCATGATTAGTTAGGTTAACAAAATATTTGCTCGTGACAACAGAAATTCTTTTCCGGATTCTTAAAGAAAAGCCCGGACCAAAAAGCTATCAGGTTATCAGGGTATCGGAACATCAGGATATAGGTTGTAGTCATTGGAGAAGAGACTATAATAACGGGCCTATTTAAGCGACGGCAGACAATTTGACAGAGGATACATTTGATGGATTTGAACTTTTTTGACATCGGCGTGTTTGTGGCGTTTATCGGGGCGGTGGTCGCCTTTAGTATGTTCAAGAGCCGAAAGGAAAGGACAAGCGAAGATTACTTCCTGGCCAGTCGCGGCTTGAAGTGGTGGTTAATCGGAATTTCGATTGTCGCGGCTAATATTTCGACGGAACAGTTTGTCGGGATGGCCGGCCAGGGGGCCGGAAGCGTGGGCCTGGCGGTTAGCAACTGGCAATTGGTCGGCAGTATCGGCATTGTGGTTATCGCCTTTACATTATTACCCCGCTTTCTTAAAGCGGGCATTTATACGATGCCGGAATACCTCGAATATCGCTACAATTCCACGGCCCGTGCGCTTATGGCGTTGACTACAGTTGTGATTTATGTAGCCGTTCTGCTGACCGCCGTACTTTATTCGGGCGGGATTACGCTGAGAACAATCTTCGGTCTCTCGATGAAGCAGGGTGTGTGGCTGATTGGGATGATTGCAATGTTGTATACCATGTGGGGAGGGCTGAAAGCGGTGGCGTGGGCCGACTTGTTCCAGGGATTGGCACTGCTTGCCGGAGGCATAATCATTTTCTTCTTAGGTCTGCATGCGTGCGGAGGGTGGACTGAGTTTTCGACGACCAATGCAGATAAACTGCACATGATTCTTGCGGCCGACCATGAGGGATTGCCCTGGACGGGTGTGTTCTCGGGGATGTGGATAGTGATAGTTTATTACTGCGGTTTGAACCAGTTTATTGTGCAGCGTAATCTGGCGGCCAAGACGCTTCGCGACGGTCAATTAGGCGTTATATTCGCGGGGGCGCTGTGGCTGATAGTGCCGTTTGCGATTGTGATGCCGGGTATTATGTCTTACCAATTGTACGGCAGCGGGATGGCGGATTCTGATGAGGCGTTCCCAATGTTGATTCGCGAGCTGGTTCCAGCGGGCCTGCGGGGATTTATGTTTGCAGCGATTGCCGGCGCGGTAATCAGCTCTCTGGCTTCGATGTTGAACTCGGCTTCGACGATTTTCACGATGGATATATATAACCGGCTGCTGGACCGCAACGCCCCACAAGGGCGGCTGTTACTTCTGGGCCGTGTTTTGACAATCGTTTTTGCGGTCGCAGGATGTTTGTTGGCTCCGTGCATAAACGAGTGGGAGAAGTTTAAAGGGATTTTTGATTATATCCAGCGATTTCAAGGATACATCTGGCCGGGTGTTGTGGCGGCCTTTCTGTTCGGTATGATTGTGCCCAAAGCACCGGGACTGGCGGCAGTGGCGGCGCTGATTTCAGGACCGATTATCTATGGTCTGTTTCAGACATTCGTGCCGGAATTGCATTTCCTGATTCAGGTCGCGATTGCTTTCCTGCTTGTACTGATGATTATGGGATTAATCACTTTATTTAAACCATTAGACAAACCAAGGCAACTGCCGGTTCGTGAGGACATCGAAATAAAGACCATGCCTGAAGTGAAACTCGCAGGCGGTCTTGTACTGGTGGCGGTGGCAGTTTTCTATATTATCTTTAGGTAATTCGGAATTTCTATTTAGAAGCCTGGACAACATCGAGTTCCGCAACGGATGCAAATATCTGGCCGTCAAATCCTGAAACGGCAACGAAACGAATGAACTTAGCTTTTTGGATTTTGCCAAAGGTAATCTTTTTCTTGTCGCGGCCCTTCTGAAAATTCCCAACGGCAATCGGCTCACCCCAGTTTTTACCATCTTCGCTTACATACACTTTGTATTCAGCGATCCATCCGTTCGACATATCCTGTCGGGGCAGATATATGAGTCCTTTGATTTCGGTCTGCTCTTCAAGCTCAATCGTGATTTGGTGCGGATATCCGGGTGGATTCCCCTCCCACTCAGTATGCCAGATAGTATCGGGATTACCGTCAATAGCGTTGCTGCCCTCGTGACCGGCAGCTTGACTGTCGACGTTTATCACTTTTGCCTGGCCCAATAAAGGCGGCTCCCTAAATAGACTACGGATTAGTTCGATTTCGGCGCTGCGACGTGGGTCAAAACGGTCGCTTTGCATATACTTTATGAGGCTATGAAGCATTTGCCTTGCAACCGGCCGTTCGTCGAGGTTACTGCGCAGGTCTATGCTACATACAAGAAGTTTGCCTGGCCCGACTTTTGCCTCGAAGGCGAGACCCAGTTTACGATTCGTGTTCCAGTCGTCAATGACCTGTACAATCGGTCGAAGCTTTGGGTCGAACTCATCAAGTACCATAAATTTTGATTTTGTCACGAGGTCCCACCACTGCCAGTTGCTGTGAAACTCGGTGGGGAATTCCTCCAGGGCCGGGTGTTTCGGGTTACATAGAATCCCAAGCGTGTGTGGCGGTTGTCTTCCGGTCCATTGCGTGTTCCAGAAGATTGTCGTAAAGCCCGCGGGTATGTCACTATCAATCGTATTCAAAGGCGGCATCAGCAACACTTTTTTGCCTGCCTTCAAGGCCGCTTCAACCTGCTCGTCCAAACTGTCGGCAATTAGTATGTTCTTAGGTTGTTTTGTATCCAGGCCGGCCGGGTAAACCCAAATATCCCAGTTGTTTGTGTATGGTGTGTCTTTGACCGACACGTTTACGGATAGCTGGGCAGGCGCCTTGACGTCGGCAAGCGGCGCTTCTATCTTTGCAAGCTCAATGCCATTTCCTATCGGAATCGTAGTGGTAGGCAGTTGGCCGGATGCAAATTTCCGACCATCGGCATAATTGATGGACCAGAAAGCAATGACGCTGCTGATTGGGGCGGGTCCAAAGTGGGCGATTTCGACGTCAGCGGAGAATGTTTCGGCGGTTGTCCAGGTCCGCTTTTTCATCCGAAGAAGCGGTACGGTTTCACAACAGAACCGGTGGTGCTCTTCGGGTTCGATGTAGCCCTTGGAGTCCCAGAATGGGTCGAGGATACCGACCAGTGCTGTTCCCTGGCCCGGGAAATCGTGAATATCGAGGAGCTGAAATCCGCCGAAGCCGGGTGTTCGCAGTGCGGATTCTATCTCTTCTTTGTAGAGCAGGGCCTGGAGTTTTCCGGATGCCATCAGGAAATCATCAGCCTGGTCGAGCATGTGATGGTCGGCGAGTGAGTCGCGGAATATTTCAAAATTTAGAGCACGGAGGACGCCGGTATATTTTTTGATTTCCTCAAAGTTGGGATACACACACCACTGGCCTATTTCATGGCTGACGACGGGGACATCGTAGTTTTGGATGACGCTGCTGTAGTCGGTGAAGGTTTCCGGCGGACTTGCGTTGAAGCGGCTTTTCAGGCCTGAGCCCCATTGGTGGCCTCGTGGGGCCGGCGTGCTGTGGTAGTCGTTTTCCGGAATGATGGGCCAGCCGGCCGCACTGGTATAAACCCGGCGAGGGTCTTTTTGCTTCCAATAGTTTACGAGGTCGCCGAGAAATCTTTTTTGGTTGGCCCCGCCGGGCTCATTGCCATAAGCGAGCATGCAAAAAGACGGGTGATTGCCATAGGCCTTTAGAATACGGTCACCTTCGGCATAAATGAACTTATCGATCGGTTTGCCATTGCCGATAGTCGTCCATGCGGGGCATTCGACGTGAAACATGAATCCCATCCGGCCTGCGGCTTCAAACGCAGCTTCGGGCGGGCACCATGAATGGAAGCGCATGTGGTTGAGTCCGTGGGCTTTGGCGATTCGGATAATTCGCAGCCATCCTTCGACAGTCATATCCGGATATCCGGTGAGCGGGAAGATGGAGCACTCCAGCGTGCCGCGCAGAAAAGTGAGCCGGTCGTTGATTACGAACTGTGTGCCCTTCGTGCCGAACCGGCGCATTCCGAATGTAACAACCTTAGTGTCCTTTGACAGCATATCATCGGCGGAGAGCGAGACCTTCAGCTTATACATTGACGGAGAAAACTCATCCCAGAGCAAGACGTCGTTACCCATATCATAGTCGAGTTCAACAATAGTCTCAGGCTCGCTGGCTGTAAAATTAACGCTCCGAGGCGCGACCGAATGTTTTTGCTCAGTATTGAAGCTGCCGGCGCTGAGTGTTATTTTCCCGATTGTCTCACGGCCTGCAGCGCTGCCGACCGTAACGCGAACCTTCGCCGACTTTTTCCTGACATCGGGATAGACCTGGACGTCGTTTATCCATACGCGGTCTGTAGTTTGCAGCTCCATCCGGCCGATTATGCCGTTCCAATTTGACTGGGTATGGTCGGAGACAGAGTGGGCATTTACTCCAACATTATATTTCATCGCGTTGTCCACACGAATAGTGAGCAGGTGTCTGCCGGGTGTCATCAGCCTGCTGAGGTCATAGAGGTGGGGCGTGCACAAACTATCCTGCACACCGGCGGCAGCGCCGTCCACCCAAACATTTGTTTCCCAATGACAGCGCTCCAGAAACAGAACGATTCGCTTTCCCTGCCAGTTCCGTGGGATATCGAGTTGTCTTTGATACCAGGCAGGCCCTACATAATGTTTGACGGGAGTGAGCCAGAAGGGAATTTTGATATTTCCCGGCTGTCTGTACTTTTCATATTTTTCGTCGGTAAACCACGAGCGGTCTACAATGCCGCCGGTCCATTTGGTATCAATCGAGATGTTGTCCCCGTAGCCGTTCTCGGCGGTAGAGCCGGGCAGTTTGATGCGGCCTTCAAGAGTGTTTTCATACCACTTTTCATTTTCACCCTTGTTCTCGGGGTCAAGCTGGAATCGCCATTGGCCCGCTAAGGATATTGTATCTCGCTGTCGGCCCAAAGCTGCTGCTGATCCAGTATATATATTTCCTGTTTCCCGACAACCGGCGCCTGCCATTGTTACCATGCCCGTCGCTATTATCATTATTGCTCTGATAATCTCACGTTTCAATTTGATGCTCCTTAACAAGAAATATGAAAAGTATTCTACCACATCTATCGAGTCGGGTCAGCATCCCCGCCGGGCTCGGGCAGATTATTATACCAGGTGTATCTGAGAGCGACTATGGCGGCAAGCGATAAGCCAAGCCATATGAATGAACTAAGATACCAATGTCCCACAAGGTACATGGGAAACAGATACAAACCGGTAATCGCCAGCATAGCAAGAACGACATTGAGAATGGTTATCCATACGTTTTCAGAATTTGAGGGAACCAGTTCGGATAATTTGACCTGTTCTCGAATCGGCTTCCACAGGCCAAAGGGCCGAATGGATTTATAAAAGCAAATAAGAACATCGCGGTCAACGGCTTGGGTCGCCAAAGACACCACAACGCTTACAACTAATGAGGCAGTGCATATAAGAGGAAACACATAGTAGACCGGCAAAGCAGGGTAGAACAAGGCTGCCAATGACAAAAGCATTCCACCCAAGGTCCCGAAAGCATATCCCCAGCCATTCATTCGCCACCAGTACCATCTAAGGACATTCGGAATCACGACACCGGCACCCAGCGCCATCATCATCCAGCCCCATATCTGTGCAATCGATTTGGCCTGAAAACCAATACCAATACCAACAAGAACAAGCACAAGAGTAGCAAGATAACTGAATCGTACAGACTCCTTGTCGCCGGCCCGTGGACGAAAGTAGGGCTGCCAGATATCGCGAACGATAAACGAAGCTCCGCTGTTTACCGTCGAGCTGAATGTTGACATGAACGCAGCTAACAGGCCGGCAATAACAATTCCCCTGATACCGGTCGGTAAAAACTCCAGCAGCACCACGGGCATCACCTGTTCGGTATCCGTAATGTTCGTAATAACCGTAAGGCCCAGCAGGGCAATCCCGATGGCCATTGCCCAGCGAACAATAAGAAAAAAGCTCCAGGCGGCCCCGACCTTGGCGGCGTCACGGGCATCGCGGGCCGCCAGGAACCGCTGGAAATCGTACATCTGCGCGGGACCACCTGCATTTAGAAGCAGGCCCTTTAAGACCCAGACAATTACAAGGGCACCAAAAAACTCGAAATTTGCATTGTCCGTCCCGGCAAATTCCTTTATGCGCCATGGTACGTTTAATGAAGACCAGCCCTGCGGCAACTTAGTCAGCAACTCCGGCGTCAGCTTCGACCACGCAATATAGGCAATAAATACACTGCCGACGGTCAGGATGATGGTCTGGATTACATCGGTTACCACGACACTGTAAAGTCCGCCGAGAATAACATAGAGGGTTGTTATGCCAATAACCGTTACTGCCAGAACATCGGGTTCGTATGTCGTGAGTATGTTTTGCAGCCAGGGGATTGAGGTGTATTGAGCAAGGGACTCAAGCGGGATGTATACGGAGGCAAATTTGCCGATGCCCTGATACGCATATCCGATGAAACTGGCAAGAGTGAGCACCGCCATCAGTGCGTAAGCTGTTCGGGCCAATTTGCCGGCTGTGCCACTGCCGAAGCGGGTCTTCATCCACTCGGCGGCTGTCATCACGTTCGAGCGGCGCACCCATTTGCCCATATAGTTCATAAAAAAGGCGCCCATCAAAAAGCCCCACATCCAGTGGTGCCACATCGACTTCATTCCGAGAACGAAGAGGATTGAAATAATCCACATAGTGCCGGTGATGTCGAAGTTCGATACCGAACCGGACATGGCCAAAGCCAGCCAGTGGATGTTCTTGCCCCCGAGGAAATAAGCCCCAAGATTTTTAGATGCGCGCTTCTGATACCAGAAACCCAGACCTATTACAACACTGAAATAGAGAAGGACTATCCCGTAATCAATTGAATCCATATACCGCTTCCCCTCGAGCTAAGAAACATCATTGGAGTCCGGCTTATCGTTCACTGCATCAAACATCGCGATGATATTGGCCGGCGGTATGTTTGCCAAAATATTGTGGACCTGCTGAAAAACGAAGCCTCCGCCGGGACTTAGAATCCTTACCTGTTCTCTGACGTTCTCGGCGACCTGTAGAGGAGTTCCTGTGGGCAGGATGTCCCTTGTATCACAGCCGCCGCCCCAGAAAGTAATGTCTTTGCCGAAGTCGGCCTTTAGCCTGGCGGCATCCATACCCGAACAACTAATCTGAACGGGATTGATGGCGTCAAGGCCGGCCTCGATTAAATCGGGCAACAACTCCAGAACTCCGCCGCAGCAATGAAGCATGACCTTGACGTCGGCGAGCTGTTTGGCGCGGCTCCAGAGCAGTTGGTGACGCGGCTTAAAAAACTCGCGATACATCTGCGGAGAAATAATAGGGCCGGTCTGCATGCCGAGGTCATCGCCGAAAAGAATAATATCGATATACTCGCCTACAGCTTCGAGGAATTCCTCGAGATTGGCCAGATGAATCTCTACGAGCTTATCAAGAAAATCGTGAGCATGCTGCGGCTCGGCGGCGAGCATCATCATAAACCGGTCGTTGCGATAAAGGAACTGGCCGATTTCAAAAAGGTTTCCGCCAAAAAGACCGATAATAGCACGGCCCGTCTTTTCTCGGAGCCTTTTTGCACCTTCAGACAATGCTTGACTGTCAATCGGGCCGGGCGGGCTGGCGACCGCAGTCCACATAGACTCTTCGAGGGCGGAAGAGACGGCCTGCAAATCGTCACCATCGAGAAAAGGAAAGTACGTTTGTTCAAAATACAATACGCCCTCAGGCATGTGAGCCAGGACATTGCCCGTTTTCGAGCGTATAATCCAACGTCTATCGTCCCGTTCAAGAGGTGTCCAGGAAGGTACAAGACAGGGCGCGCCATCGGGCAATGTCCACGGGGACCAGGAGTCATCATCCAGGGCAAAGCCCCTGCCCAACTCGATGGTATCTACGTGGAACCTGTCCAGAACATCCTCATCAACAACAGCCAATTGCTGGACGACATCATAGACGCGAACGGGTTTAGGCGGCAGGCCCAGAAACTCGCGCAACTTAGGATACGCCATCGCCGCGATACCTGAAGACCTGTGCCCGGAAAAGTCAATGGGGACACGGTCAGGTTCACGATGGTTTAATGCTGTTAAAATCCGTTCTCGTGAGGTCATTTTTATATCCTTCATCGTCGTGGAACTCGCAAAGTAACAATTTCATATCCTGCCATATTGATAGGTTCGGTTACCCTCGAAACCTGTTCTTCAGCAAAATTGCTTAGCCATATAATCCTGGGTTCGGGTTTTCCCCAGGTAATTTTGGTGCTTGCCGGTCGCTGGCCTGTATTAAACAGCCGGACAATCCATGCCTTGCCGTCCTCACTGGGCCTGAAGGCGGTTACAATCACACCGGAAGGTTGAACACTTAAAATAGAACGTTGAATGGGAGCCTTTCCATCAACCGGCACTGCAACAAGTGGCTGGCTTTGCTCAACAGCAAATTTTGAAGCCTTTCCCGAATCGAACGCACGGTGAGGCATAATCGAATACCGGAACGTTGTCGGGCCTTCCTGGCCCGCCTTGTAGTTGGTCTCCCAATAGTTGTTCATCACGTAGGAATACAACGTTGTCGAGGGCTCGATCTTCTTTATCCACCCGACACCACCTCGGGGGTCGGAAGTAATAGCGCCGACTTCAACCAGCGGTGCATCGACCGTCGCCCAGGTAACACCGTAATCGGCGTTGGACACATCGACCCACCGCTGGATGGTGAAATAGTTCTTACAGGCACCATTAAGCTGGTCTACTTCGGGCTGAACGACGGCCCAGGGCGTGTCCATTCGCATCATACCTTTGGGTACATTGAAGGCAAAGGCCAGGTGTACACCCTCCTGTTTGTAAATCTTCTGCTTGTCGATGACGTTGATGATATCCACACGGTCGAGCCCAGCGATGAGATACACCTCGCGTGTGAGTTTATTGCAGCCCGGTGCATCTGATTCAATTAGAAGTGATGCGACCAGCGGCCCTCGCTCCTTAATGCTGATTTTGACCGGCCCGTTGCGATGCGGGTCTTTCGGGTCTCTGCCGGCCACGTAGAAATAATCGTTCAGTCCCAGCTTACTGTCTTTGTTCACAAGGTTTGCAGAGATACCTTTACGTTTGAGGCCGGCGATTGCACCAGTCTTGTCATCAACGGTGACTGTCAGCAAATCGTTGGACAGTTGTGTTCCGTGCACTTCAGCCTTTTCGCGAATTACCGGCGTACCGGCACCAGATGTGCCAAGTGTATATCGCTCAGCACCGATGGATGGTACATTTTCGGCTACAAAGGCCAACTCACCCGTAGAAAGGCGTTGTGAGTGTACCCATTGACCATCGACATCTTTGACCATTCCGCCGGCCAGATTCCAGTCCTTCGGTAAAACGACCAGGTCGGTTCGCGGCCATGAGCAGGTGTTGAATACATCAATAGCCGATACTTTCTTTGACTTGCTTCGGTGCCCAGCCAGCGCACCGTTTAAGAGCTTGTGCGACTGAGCGTCCGCTTCAAGGGCAAAGGCCTGCTTTATCTTCCACTGGGCCTTGGTGAAATCACTATCGGGCTGGCTTATGCTGCAATGTGCGCCCCAGGTGTGTTCGTCATAGAGTATCACCTCGCGCCAGGCCTTGTAGAAATCCTCGGCCGGGTACTTTGCGGGATTCAGCATTGCCCACAGCGTCTCAGCCTGCACGAGACGCTCGGCTGCATCACGGTTCATCGACGTCTCACGCGCAGATGAGCCGGCGCCGTCTTCCCAGTAAGGCGTAAAATCGCCACGGGCTTTGGGTATCCTGTCACCATACCGGCGCTCGAACTCACGACACATCTCGCTGGCGGTTGAGACAACCAGCTTGGGATAAGCATATTTTTCGTTCCAATTTTTCACAAAGTCACTGAGCTGCGGGTCCGGCGGGCCGTTGTCGCCACCAATCGAGTAGCGGACATGAAGCATATCGTAAGGATACTCGGATTCCTCCAGGCGTTTTAGGTACTCGAAAAGCCTGCCCCCATCCAGACGGCCGGCGTGGAAAAGTGAGTACCCTTCGCCGGCAACCCAACACAGAATTTCGTGTTTTCCTGAAGGTGACTCCCAGTAAAACGGCTTGTCACCCCAGCTTGACAGTGTGTAGCCGATTCGATGGCCCCGGTTCGGTCCAACCGAGAAATACTCTACCCCGCTTTGGGCCAGCACGGGCACGATGCCCCAGGTGTACCCGGGTACATCGGTTATCATGGCTGAGTTAATTGTAAAACCGTAACGCTGCCTCAACTCCTGGGCGAAACCAACCAGCCGAATGAGCTCTTCCGGTCGACAGAGGGCCGTTAATTCGTTGCCATAGAGGGCATCCAGTTCAATCCAGCCTTTCCTGACCGCCTCGATGAATTGTTCCCGCTTTTCTTCCGAGGCCTGCTTCAGATAGCTGTCCACCGCCCATAATACTTCGACGTTCCACTTGAACTGCGACCCAGCCGGGTAATCTGCGCTCTTTCGTGCCAGCTCAATGACCTGTTCAAAGTATCCCCAATGCTTGCGTACGACTTCCGTTTGCACGTGCGTATAACCTATGTCCACGTGTGAGTGGTGCAGCAGGTATATTTCCCACTTCCGAACGGGCTTGATAGTCACAGTTTTTTTGCCGATAGATCGGCCGGCAACTTTGACATCGACCTCGACCGAAGTGGGCCTGGTTACCATCGGTGCAAGGCCCTCGATTACCTTGTAGCCGGATATGAGCATTTGTTTAACCGGTTTGGACCTATTTACAGCAATCGTGGCCTCTACCGGCTCACCCAGATGCAGGACAGAAGCCATAACGGGCTGGTACAACTCTCCACTTCGTTCAATCAAAAATGGCTGCGTGTCAACACCAAGGAGCTTGTTTGTGTCTTTTAGCGGCCCGGTCTCGACGCCGACGGGAGTTTTCAGGGCAACATAATCGTAAAGTATCCAACTGCCTGTAAGTGACGTGATTGTGATTGTGTTCGTGCCGGCCTCGATTACCTGGGCCGGGAATTCGATTGTGAGCCGGTGCTCACGCCCCTTTTCGACCTCGCCGAAGGCTGACGGGTCACCAGCACCTTTGGGAAGCTCGCGTACAAAGCTCGCTTCATTAATTTTTATCTGCATCTTGGGCGGCCTGGCACTGTGTGTGTCCACAAAGTCAAAAAGCAGCTCACATTGGCCTGCAGCCGGTGCGGTTTTGACGCCAAAGAGAATCGTAAAGGTATGACTCCTGCTGCCTGCCCACAGGTCGGCGGGGCCCGGCTGAATGTAAGGCCAATCCTGTTTCGGGTCAGATTGCCCGGTGATGAACAACGCATCGCGAGGGAATGTGACCGAGTACTGGTTACTCCTGTCAGGCCCAAGTGCGAATTCAGCGGTATTGTTGTCTTCCTTGCCAATCTGCCAGAACAGTTTTGCCTGCCCGGCAGCAGAAGCGGTGAGGTACATGCAAAACATCAACGACAATGCAAGACACTTTATTAGCCTTGAACTTTTCATCTTAACTGCTCCTTTTCTAAATGAACGAGTTTACTTGGTTCTTGTTTACTGCATCCAGTGTCTTTCTATTTCTTCAAGGGTCTTACCTTTTGTCTCGGGCACGAACCGCCAGACAAAGACGAGCAAGACTGCACTGAAAGCCCCATAAATCCAAAATGGAAAGGCGTGATGAAACTTGGCAAGCAGCCATTGGTTTTCATCCATCATGGGGAATGTCTGGGAGACTATATAGTTTGCCATCCACAGGCAAACAGTGGCGATTGCCATCGCCCGGCCGCGAATGCGGGTGGGGAAAATCTCCGATAGAATTACCCACGTAACGGGCCCGACCGACAGGGCGAAGCATGCGATATAACCAAGGATAAATAATAACATCCCCAATTCCGTCCTCTGGAAGTATGCCGCCAGCCCCATAGCCAGCAGCGATATCCCCATGCCGGCAGAACCTATCATCATCAGGGGCTTTCGGCCAAGACGATCCACCGTCCAGATGGCAATAATGGTAAACGTCATATTCACGGCGCCAACAATGACTGTCTGAAGCAAGGCCGCATTGGTCTCAGAGCCCATCTTCTTGAAAATTTCAGTACCAAAGTATAGGAAAACATTGATGCCCGTTACCTGCTGCAGAATTGCCAGCACGACGCCGATGACCAGAACAATCTTCATGCCCGGCTGAAGCAATTGCTTTAACGACCCACTTTCGTGGACGATTGCATCCTCAATTTCCAGCAGTTCGGTTTTGGCATATTCGGCGCCATCAACCCGGCTCAGAATCACCATGGCTTCCTCACCCCGGCCTTGTTTGGTCAGCCAGCGGGGACTTTCCGGGACGAAAAACAGCAGTACTAACAACAATATCGCCGGCAGCGCCTCAGAGCCAAACATCCACCGCCATCCTGTCTGCTCATTCCATACCGCATCACCCTGAAGAGCGATGAAATAGTTTACAAAATAGACGACCAGAAAACCGGTTACGATTGCAAACTGGTTGACCGAAACCATTCGGCCTCGAATCCTGGCAGGGCTTATTTCTGCGATATACATCGGCGACGATATAGATGCGGCCCCAACTCCCAGGCCGCCGATGATTCGGAAAACAATAAAGGCGGTGATAGTTTTCGGAAATGCCGTTCCCATTGCCGAGATAAAGAACAGAATCGCGGAAAAAATCAGCACCTTTTTGCGTCCCAGCCAGTCGCTGAACACACCTGCGCTGGCCGCCCCGATCGCGCATCCGAGTAATGCGCAACCCATCGCCCATCCTTCAGCCTTTGCGTCCAGGGCGAAGTATGTTTTCAGAGGACCAATTGCCCCGTTAATTACACCGGTGTCGTAACCGAACAGGAGCCCTCCCAGAGCAGCTACGATACACACCATAAAAATGTAAACTGAACTGCCGGAATCTCCCGCACGCTTTACTTTACCGCCATTACCCATTTTGCATTCCTTATTGATGATAACAAACCATCCGTGAAAGTAGCCGAGAGAAAGATTTTATACTACTTTGATGAAGAAACATTGAAGTCTCTCAAGCTGCGAACCGGTATACCTTCAGTAATAAGTTCGGCTGTGAGATGATACTGCCCCTGCTCATTCGGAACAGTTTCGTTAAAAGATAAAGTCTCCTGTCCACGACCGGCAACAGTACAATTCTTTGTCTGCTCGGAAATCGTAACACCGCCACGTAAAATTCGAAGAACAACATTACCCTTCCATTCTTTGTAGAGGTCGTTAATCACAATAACAGGAACTTCAACTTCTGCTCCGGGGGAAAACTGCTCGTCCCACTTATTAATACAAAGGCCGACCGGTGAAAAGGCGTCTTTAACATATTTTTCGAAGTTAGGCTCAAATTCCAAAGTCTCGATATTCAGGAAATGGTCGCTTGTAGCGCCGCCTTCGGGTCTGGGCTTGTCGCCGGGGCGGGAATAGCCAAGCCCGCAAAAATGCAGGACGCCGGCACATTTACGGCTGCTTCGCCAGAACTCGGTCAAAGCGGCCAGATAACGTGCGTAAAGCAACCGCCGCTGAGCAACCGTAGAATCAGGGCCGAGCAAACTTTTATATACCTTGTCCGTCAGGCACGTTGTTGTGCCATCGCGATTAAGCCAGAGCCATGCGTACTCGTTGATGACTATGGGGACATCAAGCTTTTTTTGTTCGGCCCGCAAATGAGGCACAGGTGAGACATTTGCCACATCCCGTAAGCGGAACGGCTCCTGGTCCTGCCAGGCCCTGATGAACAGATACGGATGAGACTCTACAAAGTCATGAGGGCTTTGCGGGTCGGACCAGCCGTTTTCCCACGGTCGGTTCGACAGATCCAGGTGACGTACGGCCTGGATGGCCTTGCCTGTCTCCTCCGTCACCGTCTCGTTCTGAGCATCCCAGATAACCACGCAGGGGTGGTTCCAACGCTCATGCATCCATTCGTTGTATTCTTTAGCTATTTCGGCGCTTCGCAGAGTCTCAGGCCTACCCCAGATTGGGAATTCATCCTGGATGAGAAATCCTTCTTCGTCGGCAATCTCATACCATATTTCCGGCGGAAAGCCGATACAATAGCGAATCGAGTTCCAGTTCATGCTCTTGAATTTGCGATGTAAGCGGCGGACCCATTCTTTGCGCCAGGGCCTGTCGCCCCGAACCTCATCCTCGAAGAAGCGATAAATGCAAACGTTAGTACCGCGCATAAAATACGGTTTGCCATTCAAAATCGCCCTGCCGGATTCCTTATCAAATCCAAACGACCGCATGCCAAACCTAACTCGCAGACAGTCACCTCCGGTGTTGACCTTTAATTCATAAAGGAAAGGATTTTCAGGTGTCCATAACTTGCAGTCTCTTATTGGAATAGTAACATCCTGCTTTGTTATTTGATTAGCTATGAAGGGCAGGCCGTTCTCTTGAACGGCGCCGACAAATTTGCCTGTATTTGCATCTGATACTTCATAAGATACGTCGGCACGTCCGTCTCTTTTTGGCCAATACAACTCGGCAACAACCCGCACCCTGTGGGTGGCAATATCCGGGACCATCTGCACATTCACAATATAAGGTACGCCTGTCAGGATAAGTTCAACGGAATCGTAAATGCCGGGTATGTATTTATATTTCTCGAAGTCCCAGCCCGACGGGATGCTTTCGGGAACAGAATCACGAAAGGCACCCACCCGTACAATAATTTCATTTGTTGCTCCGGAGCCTTTAAGGTGGTCGCGAACATCAAGCAAGGCAGGTGTAAAGCAAGGGAGGTGGTCACCTATAAGCTTACCGTTCAGAAATACACGAGTGCCGTATTTAGCTTTATGGATTTTCAAAAGAGCTATTTCAGGGACAGGGCCATTGACGTTAAATGTTCGGCGATACCAAAACGCCTGTCGTTTGTCGCTTTTGGACCCGACTTCATCAAAAGCGGGCTCTGCCATATCGGCCAGGCCGGGTACGGCAACCCTGTGCTCGAAGGTCTTCGGAACAGAATCCATACCACCCTCAGCTATCTCCCATGTGCCGTTAAGATTTATGACATGTCTTTGTCCGGCGCGTCCTACACGAAGCGTCTGGCATCCGGTGAACACAGACAGAAAAACAACCAACAACAACCCAATAATTAAATGGAATGATTTTTTTCGAGTCTTCATAACTTTTTCTCCCTTCCCGATTCATCGGGATTTCTACCCAGTGCTTCAAACATCGCCAGCACATTCTCAGTAGGCGTATTGCATTGGATATTGTGAATTGTATTGAAGACAAAGCCGTTCTTTCGGCCAAATATTTTCACTCGCTCTTTGACCTGCTGGCGGACTTCGTCAGCCGTTCCGAACGGCAGCGTATGTTGAGTATCCACACCACCTCCCCAGAAAACTATCCTGCCGCCGTATGTATCAACCAAATGCTGCGGGTCCATTCCCCTCGCAGAAGTTTGAACAGGATTCAGGATATCGAATCCTGCTTCTATAAATCCTTCAATCAACGGCTCGCAGCCGCCACAGCAGTGTTTCATCGACTTCCATTTCGTGTTGGCGTGAATCCAGTCGTTAACTTTCCTGCTAAACGGCAGGTAAAGCTCCCGGTACCCATCCGGACTGCAAAAGAGCGTATTCTGCGCCGCCAGGTCAGCCCCATCCACAAACACGACATGTACCTTATCGCCGACGGCCTGATAAATTCGCTCAAGATTCTTTACTGCGATTTCGGCCTGGCCTGCAAAAACATCCTTAATATACCCTCTTCGCGAGACAGTGCTGATATACCATTCTTCGATGTCACGGATTCCCTTTGGGTCCTTCATCCACGGAGCGGGGACAAGCGCTATATCGCCAAAGGCCGTTCCGTGAAAACCGGTAGCGATGGCGAGGTCGGTGCCCTCATAAAGCTCGTTGGCTTTCTGCTCGTAGAATTTCAAATCCTCCTCGCTGATTAGTGTAAACTCCTCCAGATTATCCGCCGGATTCAATTTGGCTTCATCGATGGGCTTCTGGCGAATAATCGAGTCAAAATAAAAACCGCCTTTGGGCATCCGGGCCGAGGCAGGCACCGACTTGTCGCCCTGCGGGTACATCAGAATACTACCGTCAGGTTCGGGGTCGGTATTGAAGTCGGCCGGCACCAGCACATTTGTGCCGTCGAATGTCCGCCAGGGCTTCCAGCCCGCGTTCGCGAAGCCGAACATGTTCTTCGGTCCGGGCAGATTAACGACATCAATGCCAAGTGCCTGCCGCAGGTCGGCGGCGACCTCACCAAGCATCTGGTAAGGCTCAACAACTTTTACCGGCTCACCGGGTTTGTCCAAGCCGAGTGCCTGTCGCAGATTTGCGATTACACTAACTTGAATCCCGGAACAAAGCGTCCCTCCCATATCCACAGGAACACGGTCCACTGGTTCGTAGTTCAATGCTTTTAATACTCTCTCTCTTGAATTCATAGTATTTGAACATTTCCTTTCCTTTATTGAACAATGACTACTGTTTGATTCATCTGCGGTGCCGCTGCCGGGAAGTAAATACTGTGGTCGTTATCGAAAACGACTTTTATATGATATTCCAGGTCGGATTTTTCGATTTGGCCGGCGGGTATCATAACCGAATACACACCGCGAGCAATATGGGTGAGGGCAGCCATCGTGTAATTTTCTGTGCCTATCGGCCGCCAGTACAAAAACGCATCTTCAGGCTGCTTTTGAGTTAGGATAATCACCTTCAGCCTCAAGTCTTCGCCGGTCGCCAAGCTGCTGCGTACTGTCGGCACGATTATTCGCGGTGGGCCGCCGTATTTGTCCGAAGGCTCGGCATCTTCGGGCAATTCCTGCCCTAAAATTTTTTCCAGCTCCCGACCAGGCTGGGTAAGCAAGGTCGGCATCAGGTGCTGCTGCCAGTTAGTCACATTGCCCATTCCACCTGTGGTAGTAATAGTTGCCAAAAGATAACGGTGCACATCGGCGACCTGAGCAACCAGCTCTTTGCGTATCGGAAGGACGGTTTGAAGTGCGAGCTGCTTCTTGGCATCGACCTGCTTCTCGTCTTTGACTTTTTTCATCGCCTCATTGAACCGGGCCCAGGCGCAGTTGACTCGCCCCACCGCTCGCAGATAGCGGAAAGTATTGAGCCAGTAGTCGAAGCGTTCCAGATTGCCCGGGCCTTTGACCTGTGGGCGAAGTTTCGCCAGCCCATCT
Source organism: uncultured Pirellulales bacterium (assembly GCA_964451425.1). GTDB lineage: Bacteria > Planctomycetota > Phycisphaerae > Sedimentisphaerales > Anaerobacaceae > CS2-K091. The sequence continues at coordinate 21,699 of CAYVIT010000005.1, read as the reverse complement.
ATAAACTCGTATTCTTTATTAACCTGCTCCCACGGTCTGGGGTCCGGATTGATACCGCCGGGTCCTCCCACCCAGGTAGAGGGCCGAGGCAGGTTCGTGTTTCCTTGTCCCTGGGTTACCGCGGACGGGCCTCCATCAAGGCTGGCGAATAATTTGGCGATTGGTTCAGCGGCCTCGGGGCCGAATTGCGTCAGCGCCCAGTCGGCGTAGAAATCGTCTGTCGCCAAATCACGCGGCCTGCCGTCGGGTTTCGAAGAAGGCAAGTCAGCCTCGTAATCCTTGTACACCGGGCCGCCGCAATTTATTTTCCTTATACAGCTTTCACCCTCTACGACAATGGCCGCTATACAGGGAAACTCCACGGCCTTTACAAAACTGATGTCCAATAAGCCGTTAGTTACTTTTACATCCTCGAACGTGTAATCCAGGGCTTTGTTCCTGCCGACCCTGGCGAAGATATCCAGTTTATCAATGACCTGTTTGCCCTGCAGCTCAACACCAAATACACGTTTGCCCGCTTCATTATAGTGAGGTTCACAGAACTGCAGCCTCACCTTATATTCGCCGTTCGGCACTTTGAAGCGGTATGCGCTAACGTCCCAGCGCACGGTTTGATAGAGCGTGTCTCCCTCGGTGTCGGCCATAGGGCTGTTTGGGAACGCAGCGACATTACCGCCTTCGCGTCCCTCGGTGAGTTTCGGCTTAGGCGGTTCGTACTTTTTGCCGAAGTCCGGATTCCAATCCCTCTGTTCCCAGCCGGCACGTGCCAGCGCTGAGACATTGGGCCCGAGGATGCGTGTTCGCCAGTGGATACCCATCAGGCCCGTGCAGCCGTATGCCAGTGCGTCTGCTGCATCACGCCGCATTCGGCCTGCCCAGAGCTGCGGGATAATCAAAGCGGGGTCATCCTCCATCCAGGGGATGGCCCATTTAGGCCGGCCTTTAAGCCGGGCAAAACTCGGTTCGACGGGCTCAAATCCCACCTGGCGGTTGATACAACTAAAAGGCATCTCTTTCGGTAAAACATTATCAAACTGAGCACGGTCCTTGGGCGGACCCAATACCCAGCCGCACGTAGCAAGACTAAACGGGGCATTGACCTTCTTGGCCGCCGCAAATGCGAGCAGTAAGTCATTTTCCGTCGCCGCGACCTGCTCATCTTTCGCTCCGCCCCAGGTCCATCCTTCCGGGGTCCAAAGCCAGTAGTAATCAAGTGGATGCGCGTTCTTTATCCGTTGGAACATACCCTCATAAATATGCTGGATAACTTTCGGGTCATCGGGATTTATGCCTTCTGCTTTGAGGTGCTCCTTGACCATTTTGGGAATTGTAAGTGGCGCCTCCGTTCCGATGCAGGTCTTGATTCCCAGTCCCCTTGCAAAACCAAACGCTTCATTGAGCACATCACCGAAGCGATTGAATACCTCGTTGCGGTCCTGGGCGGTTTTCGGCCAGGGAGTCATATCCTTCATATAATCCGGGCCATAGTTATTGCGCTTGAATAACAGGTCGGAACCAAAACTGTAATCGGCAGTATCTTCGGATTTATACCCCCAGGTGCCGCTGTGCGTAGTAAAATGGCGTGACTGAGAACTGAACTTGACCCGCCCATCCGGATAAACGTCCCCGGGTTTACCAATCCAGACGCCAGGCTCGGGGCCGACTCCGCCCTCGGGATAACAATGCAGGCCGAAGAAGTTCATTCGCAGCTTAGGTAACTGGGCAAGGATGGCTTTATAATCATCAGCGTTCCACCAGTCCGGCCCCTCCGGAAAATCGTGGAAAGGATGGATGCCGCGCAGTTCAAATAACGGCTTGCCCTGCTCATCCAAATCCGGCATCTGCAAGCTAATTTTGTTATCAGGCAGGACGTCTCCGTGGAGATAAAAACGAACGCCAAAATGTTCAATAAACCGATACGCGCCGTAAAGGGTCCCGAACTCATCACCGCCACAAATCAACACGACCGGCTTCTCCATTTTTTTCAGTGTTTTTATCCGGTACTGTTGAGATTTCAGAGACAACACAGAAGTTTTAAGCGTCGGATTTTTCTGTAACAGATTCTGAATAATCCGATGATCCTTTTGTCCAATTATTATCAATCCATTTGCAGAAGATGATTTGTCGTCACGCTGAAGCAGCGGTATCAGCTTACCTGTTCGCAGATACAGATAACGACGAATCTCTTTTGCCGCCAGACGTTCGGGTCCGGAAGCCTGTGACGAATACACGATGGTTATCGGGGTTTGTTGTTGTGCGGAAGCCAGCTTCGCCTTTTGGCAACTGGCAAGTGCCATCAGGAAGGCGGCCAGTAATAAACAGCTTTTTTTCATACCTTTCGCTCCTTTCCAACTGCAAAACCTATTATTTAAGCTGATTACTTCGAATATACCAACGGCGGCATTTTAGCATTTCTGTGCCCTTGTCGCAAATTGTTTCATGCAGAGGTAGTACTTTATGACAATTGAACTTGTGGCTTCCATTGTATTCGCTGCCCGTCATTGCGAGCGAAGCGAAGCAATCTCAACCTTTCGGAGGTTCGAGATTGCCGCGGCCTGCTTCGCTGGCCTCGCAATGACAACTTACAAAATCAAATGTCATGGAGCAGTAGTTACAAAACCCGAACATTATGAAGTGACGCTTTCGGACATCCCAGGCGAAACTCGTTAGAAAATCCGAATTATCCCTATGGCATGACTTTAGAGGATAAGCCAATCATTTAAAATCTACTTTGATAATGATGCTGCCCTGCTTCAATTCCATCTTTGTTTTCTTTATAGGTCGCTGGAAATGCTCCAGATGTACCTTTATTTTTTCAGGCGGGTCGCGGCGGGGTGGAGTGATTTCAATAATGGCAGATTCTCCCTTGCTGTCCATTTCCAGAATTAAGCTCAGCGGCCCGAAGGAGGTCGGGATGTCCAGCATTTTAGTTTTGTTTTCCAGCTGGGTCCAGGCGTGGGGCAGGCCGTGCAGCAGATGCAGCTCGTCGCCGCGTTCGAGTATCAACAAATGACGCACCATACGGATGAATTCGGCGCTGGCCCAGTTATGGGGCATGTCACCCACTTGATATTCCTTTTGTCCCTGTGGATTCTGTTCCTCGCGCCAGCATAACAGAGGGCAGGCATGGTTGCCAAAGGCGTAGAGTGTGGCGGCAGCCTTTTTGCCGTGATCGAGCCATATATGGGCATGGCCATAGAAAGAGGCGGCGTAATTCCAGATACCGTCAGCAAGCCAGCCGGTGCCGTAAATCAGACCTTCCTGCTGATTCGAGTCGAGCATAGATAAAGTACCAAGCATCAGTCTGTCATCAGGGTCAAAGATGCGTCCGGGGAAAATGGATTGGAGAAAGGCCCAGGCGCCGCGCTGAGGCAACTGCTGCTGTTCACCTTTCATGGTCACGGGGACATAGACGTTGCCGAAGCTATCGGTAAGCTTGTCCCGATTTCTGGCCTTGTCGAAGACCTGCCGGTAGTCCTGGTATTCGGCCTGCCACTTCGAACGTATTTGCTTGTTCAATTTTTCAGCCATTTCGATGGCGGCGCGTAGGCCGGCGAGCGTCCAGTAGACGTTTGTGTATTCACGGTGAATGCCGCCGAGGCCGCCGTCACCGAAACCTGGGGGCATAAGCCCATAATTGGCCTGGTCAGGGTCGTCGAGGGTCATCCGTCGATAATCCATTATCTGGTTGACATTTTGTTCGACTTTAGGCCACATACTGTCCAGCCATTTCCAGTCACCGGTGAGCTGAGCGTGTCGCCAAATCATCCACAGCCGCAGGCCGGACTTCTTGGAGAACTGCACACCGCCGGGGCCCTCGTCCTTGTCCACCTGCACTTGCAGGCCGGCTCGGGTTTCTTCTCCGCGACCGAGATAAGTAATAGATTCGAGGATGAAGGGACCATCAGCAGCCCAGGTGCCGCGATAACAAGTGGGACCGACCTGGAATGCAGGCTGTCCGTTCCGCAGCTCTCTGGCCTGGTAGATATTACGTATGCAGGAATCCAACAATCCCTGGACGGCCGGGTCCGGCACAATCATTCGGTCGTAAGGCAGGTCGACGTTTTGCCAGTATTTGATTGCCCGGTCCCGCTCACGTTGCGCCTGTTTCTCACCGGTTTGAATCGAGGCTTGATCTCCCTGATAAAAAGTAATAAGCGCACGATATTCTTCGCCTGGGCCAAGCCGCTTCTCCGCGAACAAAAGCTTAATGGACTTGCTCGTTTCCTTGGGAAACATCACAGCCAAAGCTTGGTTATCAAGACCCCCTGCAAGAATATCTTTTTCAGTGGGAGCATCCTTGGCATTGAAAATCCACAAACCGCTTAGAATCGTATTTTTGTCTTCGGCGTTCTCCGGAGAATAAATTCCCATCTCAATTTTGCCATCGCCGTTTTGGTCCTTTGCATCAAAGAGAAAAAGCACAGGAGTGTTCTTGCCATACTCGCCGACGAGGTCGACAGAACAAACGGCTTTGCCTTCGATGCGAATCTCAAGGGGGCGAACACCGGCTTTAGCGTGCCATCCTTCGATTAAGCCGAAGGCCACACGATATTTTTTGTTCGGTTCTGCACGATACTTAAAAACCAAAGGCCTGGCGTTGCCGACCATCACATCACGGAAACATCCATTGCAAGCGATATTCGGCTGGGCCCAGTTCCTGTTGACACCGGGCGAATGGTCCACCTCGATGCCTGTTCCGGAAGTAACATCTTTTGATAAGTCGGGAGGAGAAAATTCAGAGCATGCCGGTGAAAGAAAACAAAAAGGTTTTCCGTCAAATCCCCTCTCGAGAAGGCGTGTTTTGGAGTCATTTATTATCAAGCTGTCTTTGGGGTCAATCTGCAAAACAATTCGTCCGGTTTGCGGCCGGGCACTGCCGTTGGTCATCTTGAGCCAAAGATAATCTGCCCTGCGCAGGCTCCACTGTGATATGTCCTCAGAATAGGGTGCGCCCGCCCAGGCCTGCTGCCTCAGGGTCAGGTCACCAAAAATCTGCTCAGTAATAACAATGGGAATACGAGGGTCTAAAAGTGACTGTTTTATCTTGCCTTTTTGTCCCTGTGTATCCAGACTTGCCAAAATACGGGTACCAAAACCGTAAAAAATTCCACTGCCGTAATCATAGTACAGTCCTCCATTGGAGCCGACGATGCTCTTGTGCGGGTCGTCGGGCAAACCGATACACACCTGCCAGCGTCCCGGTGCGTAGCGAAAGTCCAGTTTCTGCGGCTCCAGTCCTTCCGTCGGACCTTTGAAGGGAAATACTTTGGCTTCCACTATAGCAGAGCCGGAACGAAAAGACAGAGGTCTTTCTTCGGCACAGACGATGGGTAAATTGAGCCACATCGATAATACGACAGCTATAATAGTCGAACGCTTGTGCATATCTGCAACCTCCTGCGGCTTGTTATGATTATGCTCGACGCTTTATACATCGAGGTGTTCAGGTACATTGCCGAGCTAATATTTGCAACTATACTCAAAACTCCCGACAATGCAAGCTCTTTGAGGCTCAATTCCCCTCAAAGAGAGCTGAGTTGTGTTTTAGGGGCAGAGCGGCATTTTTAACGGGGCCAGTCGGTACCCTTGATGCCTCGAATTGTCAGGTTCGCATCCGGAAGTCCATCACGTGCCGGGCGAATCTCTGTGGCTTGAAGGAAGCGGACTTGTCCGTCAGCAAAGAGGTAATTGCGCCTGCCCTGCCAGCACCACCATCCATTATCTTCACCGCTTATAGGCGAATGATTGCTCGACCATTCCCCGATAAGGATTTTGCCGGATGGGTTGTCCACTTCATCACATTGCTGCGGAATGGATGGCTGCGGATTTGTATAAGTGTCGCTCTTATCGTTCATATCATCGATCTGCCGGGGGCTGTGGTAGAAGGCCATCGAGTAGGCGTAACTGGTGGCCTCGTATTTGTCCTTGTCGGCAGGGTCTTCGGGGCAGAACAAAACCGAAGGATTGACATTATTAATCCTGGTGCTCAAATAAGGCTCGAGAAAAGACCGCCAGCCGCGTCCCATCCACAGCCAGTAGCCGGCCGGCAGCGGGTCCTGGGCACAAGGATACGTATCCTCGTTTCCATTAAGGTACATATTCACAGCTAAATTGATTTGCCTGAGGTTGTGGGCACATTTAAGACGGCACGCCATCGACCTTGCCTTTGCAAGCGACGGCATAAGTATGGAAAGCAAAAGGGCGATGATGGCTATAACAACAAGCAGCTCCACAAGAGTAAAGCCAGGCCGATGCACCTTCATCTCTGAGCCGGGCCAAAGCCGACCTGTATCGGATATTTTGGGTCTAATCATCAAGCAAAAAGTCTACTCGACGGTAACGCTTTTTGCAAGGTTTCGAGGTTTGTCGACATCGTGGCCGCGAAGGACAGCGGCGTGATAGGCCAGCAGTTGCAGGGGCACAACGGTCAGTATCGGCTGCAAAAGCTCCGGTACATCCGGGATGGTAATCAAATGGTCGACGTGTTCCTTGATATTTTCATCGCCTTCGGTTGCAACGGCGATAATTTTCCCGCCGCGCGCCCGCACTTCCTCGATGTTGCCCATAATTTTGTCATATTGCGGCCCCGCCGTGGCAATGAAAACGGCGGGCATGCCGTCGGCAATTAAAGCAATCGGGCCGTGCTTCATCTCCGCTGCCGGCAGGCCCTCGGCGTGAATATAGCTAATTTCCTTCAGTTTCAAAGCCCCTTCGAGGGCGACCGGATAGTTAAAGCCCCGGCCTAAGAAAAGCCAATTATTCTTATCGATATTTGCTGAGGCAATTTCTCTAATATGGTCGGACTGCTGCAGTATCCGGGTTATCTTATCCGGTATCTCGGAAAGCTGGTCGATATAGCTGGCAGCTTGGTCGCTGCTTATATGTCTTCTTCTGCCCAGCTCGATAGCGAGCATTGTCATTACCGCTACCTGAGCGGTAAATGCCTTTGTGCTGGCGACGCCTATTTCCGGGCCGGCATGAAGATATATCCCTGCGTCGGTTGTCCTGGCGATGGAAGAGCCGACGACGTTGACAATGCCGAGCACCGTTGCCCCCCGTTCCTTGGCCTGCTCGACCGCTGCAAGGGTATCGGCGGTTTCTCCGGACTGGCTTATTGCGATAACGACGGTGCCGTCCTCAATGATTGGATTGCGGTACCGAAACTCGCTTGCGTACTCGGTATCCGTCGGGATACGAGCCAACTGCTCAAACAGGAATTCTCCCACCAGGCCGGCGTGGAATGCGGTACCGCAGGCAGTCAGGATTAGATGTTTTGTTCGCGTCAGTTCACGCAGGTAATCGTCTATGCCGCCAAGTTTAATCTTTCCGTTTTGCCTGTCAACTCTGCCGCCCAAACAAGTGCTCAAAGCGGTCGGCTGTTCAGAAATCTCTTTCAGCATGTGATGCCGGAAGCCGCCCAGCTCAATTTGTTCCAGTGAAAATTCAATCTGTATCAGGTCCTTGGCGACGGTAACATTGTCAATCGTTTTTGTATGAAAGCCCTTTGGATTGACGGTAACCATCTCGTTATCGGCAAGATATATTGCCTGCGTTGTATGCTCTACGATTGCAGCCGCATCCGAGGCGAGGATATATTCATTGTCTCCGACTCCCAGAATCAGTGGGCTTCCTCTTTTTGCACCGATAAGAACATCAGGAAAGTCTGAACAAACAATCGCCAGGCCAAAGGTGCCGTGCAGCTCTCGAAGGGCCCGCTGAACCGCGCATTCAAATTTGTTATGCCCGTCGGATTGATTACCACCTTCACCCCCGTCGCCTTTGGCGTAGAAATAGCCGATGAGGTTAGCTATCACTTCGGTGTCGGTATCACTGACAAATTTGGCCCCTTCATTCTGCAGCCACGTCTTCAGTGTGCCGTAGTTTTCGATAATGCCGTTATGCACGACGGCGATTTTACCTGTATAGTCGAGGTGCGGATGTGCGTTGACGGCGTTCGGCTGGCCGTGCGTAGCCCAGCGTGTATGGCCAATGCCGAACGTCTCAGAAGTGGAAGGCTCATCTAAAATCTCTTCCAGTGCGCTGATTCTGCCGCTTGCCTTTTTTATTTTTATCGAGCCGCTGCCCAGCAGCGCCACACCCGCCGAGTCGTAACCCCTGTACTCCAGACGTTTTAGACCCTCTATGAGAATCGGTTGTGCAACCTTTTTACCAAGATAAGCTACTATGCCACACATTCATATCATCCTTAATCCAACCAGGCTCAACAAAGTAAATCGGCAAAAAATACACCTGTCAATAGTATAAACCATGATGCCAACGGAAAACAAATAGTGTGTAATTTTGCTTAAAAGCGGGCCTGTTATAGACGAATTCGCCACATTTCACAAATCAATTCTACTTAATCAACCTATTATATATTATCATTTGACGGCTCAACTTGTAGTGAATAGTATTTTCTGAACGGTATAATGAGCCGCGAGTCACGAAATATGATAGTTGTTATTGATTATAACGTAGGTAACGTCAAGAGCGTATGTAACGCATTTCAGCATATCGGCTGTGATGTGAAGCTGAGCTGCGAACCGAAGGAAATCGAAGATGCAGCCGGCCTTGTTCTGCCCGGAGTCGCGGCATTCGGGTATGCTGTCAGCGCTTTAGGAACTACGGCTGAGCTGATAAAAAAAGTCGCATTAAGCGGCAAACCGCTTCTGGGTATTTGTGTCGGCTTCCAAATGCTTTTCGAGAAGAGCAGCGAATACGGCGAGCATAACGGCCTTGGTTTAGTTTCGGGAAACGTCATCCCCATTCCCTCCGAACAAACGGTCCCGCATATGGGCTGGAATCAGGTGAAGCTGCCCGAAGCAATGAATTTATTCGCCGGCCTGGGCAGCGAAAAACATTTCTATTTCGCACACTCCTTCTATGCCGATGTCTCTGACAGTCAGGCAAAAATCGCCTATACCGACTACGGCTTCGATTTGCCCGCATCGGTACAAAAAGCAAATATCTACGGCACACAATTTCATCCGGAAAAGAGCGGTCAGGTCGGCTTAAAGGTCCTGAAAAATTTTGCTCAACTCTGTAAGGGGACAAATTCCTGATGTTGGCCACAAGAATTATTCCCTGTCTCGATGTCAAAGATAATCGCGTGGTTAAGGGCGTTCATTTTTTGAATCTTCGTGACGCCGGTGACCCCGTAGAGCTCGGCGCAAGATATAGTGAGGACGGTGCCGATGAGCTGGTTTTCCTTGACATCACCGCTACTATTCGCTCCCGCAAAACAATCATCGAGCTTATCGAAAAGGTCGCGGAAAATGTTTTCATCCCGTTTACCGTGGGCGGCGGCATACAGACGGTCGAGCAAATCGATGAGCTTTTGCGGAGCGGTGCCGAAAAGGTTTCGGTGAACACCGCCGCGGTCCAAAATCCGAACCTGATTACCGAAGCTGCTAAACGCTTTGGCAATCAATGTGTCGTTCTGGCAATTGACACACGTAGGTCAAAGGAACACTCGAACAACTGGCAGGTCTGCGTAAAAGCCGGCTCAGAACCGACCGATATTGACGCTGTTGAATGGGCCGCCGAGGGCGAAAGGCTGGGCGCAGGCGAAATACTATTAACCAGTATGGACGCCGATGGCACCAAGGCAGGTTATGACATTGAGATTACCAAAGCTGTAACCGAAGCAGTTAATATCCCCGTAATCGCATCCGGCGGAGCCGGGAAACTCGAACACCTCTACGAAGCCATAGTCGACGGAGGCGCAGACGCAGTCCTTATGGCATCAATTACACACTTCGAAAATTACACGCTCAATCAAATGAAAGAATACCTCGCCGGCCGCGGCATACCTGTAAACCTGTAATGCTTCGCATTCAGCAGGTTCAGTTAGTCACTTCAGCCATTCGTACATCTCGTAATGGTCCTTGCTCATACCCAGTTTTTCATATATTTTTTGTGCTGATTTGTTTTGCTTATCCACGTACAGGCGGAGACCAACCAACTTCGGTGACTGTTCAACCTGTTTTTTCAAGTTCAAATACAACTTTTTGAATATGCCGTGCCTGCGTACCTCGGCAATGACATAGAGCGAGTGTATCCACAACACGGTCCCGTTTCGCCAGTCGCTCCATTCGGGTATTGCCAGAAGTACGCCCAGAATCCGGCCTTTTTCCTCCGCCACCCAGTAGGTCCCGTATACGGGTTTGCGAAAAACGGCACGCACTCCCCGTGCTGCTATCTTTTTGTTCAGCCTCAGTCCCTCTGTCTCCTGCGCCATCTGCAGTTGCAGCTCAACGATCCGTTCTAAGTCACCTGACTTTGCCTTGCGAATCTTAATCATGCTGCCGGGCCTATCGTCGGCCAATGATTATCTACTTTGCCCACAGTTTCGACCGAGAGATTTAGAAAGTGTCTAAATACGTGTCGATTTCCCAGGTTGTTACCTGCTTTTTGAACTCGTCCCACTCCTTGGTCTTTACATCGATGTATCTTTCAAACAAATGCTCTCCGAGAACGTCCTGGATGAGTTTGTCTTTTTTCAATTCTTCGAGTGCTTCCCGTAACGATGTCGGTAAAACAGCTATATTTTTCTTCACCAGGCTTTCATCGTCGAGTGTGTATATATTTTCCTCGACCGGCTCAGGCGGTGTAAGGTTATTTTTCATCCCATCCAGGCCGGCTTTCAACATAACTGCAAAGGCCAGGTATGGATTGCAGGCAGGGTCGGGGCATCGCAGCTCGATTCTGGCGGCTTCCTTTTTGGCCTTGAACCATTTGGGCACCCTCAAAAGAGCGGAACGATTCATAGCGGCCCAGGTGACGTAGACAGGCGCCTCGAAGCCGGACACCAATCTTTTATACGAATTTACCGTCGGACAAAGAAGCGCGCACATTGCGTTGATATGTTTTATCTGGCCGGCAATGAAACTATAGGCTACTTTCGACAAATTATATTCGTGGTCTTTGTCATAAAAGGCGTTTTTTTTGGTTTTAATGTCAAATAGACTCTGATGAACGTGCATTCCGGAACCTGCCATCTCCATCATCGGTTTCGGCATAAAGGTGGTGTGCAAATTGTACATTTGAGCAATCTTCTTGGCGGTGTATTTTAACGTTACTACCTTGTCGGCTATGTCCAGACAGGGACCGTAATGAAAATCTATTTCATATTGACCGGGGCCAACCTCATGATGAGAGGTTTCAACTTTAATGCCGAGATTCTCAAGAGCCGCTATTATCTTCTTAATAACCTTGTATCCTTCGTGGGATGACAAGTCGAAATAACCACCGTAATCTATGGGCGATGTCCTGTTTTCACTATCTGCTCTGAGCAGATAAAATTCCGGCTCCGGCCCAACGTTATATTCAAAGCCCTCTTTTTCCGCTTCAGCAGCAGCCTGTTTGAGAATAAATCGTGGGTCCCCTTGAAAAGGCTTTCCGTCCGAGCGGTAGATATCGCATATCAGTCTCGCTGTTATTCCGTCTTCTGTCAGCCAGGGCACAACAGCGTACGTTGCCATATCCGGCTTCAAAAACAGGTCGCTCTCCTGTATTCGAGCAAAGCCTTCAACTGAAGAGCCGTCAAACCAGACCCCGTTGCGTGATGCATCTTCGAGCTGCTCAACCGGTATGATGAGCTCTTTTATAACGCCAAGTAAATCTGTAAACTGCAAAGTAATAAATTTTATATTGTCCTTTTCTACCTGCTCTAAAACCTTTTTAACTTCCATTTCGACTCCCTTCTTTGAATCGGTAATCGACAATCAGCCTTACGGTATTCTAACGCCATTAATTCAAGAAGCACTTGTATTATGATATGGCGTATTCTGGCCTTTACACGGAAAAGTGCAAGAGAAATTTCAAAAAATAGAAGTCGGAGTCGATTGTCATCGCTGGACGATGAAAGTAACGTCTTCAGGGGCAGGTGGGTCGGTTCTTTTTCGCGGTTTCTCTTTGCCGCCGTCGTCGTTTCCATCCTCGCCTATGCTGTAGACGACAAAGCCGGTCTCAAGTTTTTTGTATCTCAGGTCCTTGCCGTCAAACGGGTCTTTAGGAACGGCATCAAGGTAGGTCGGTATAAGCTCTGCGAGGGTATCGGGAAGCTTGCCGGCGGCAAGACGATAACGCTGGACTGCGAGACCGGTTTGAGCAGTTCGAAGTTGTGCTGCAATTCTTACATCAATGGTGGTGACGCGGGAGAGTGCGGGCATTATTATATGCAAAAGCACATGGATCCTGGATGTTTCATCAAATTTACTGTCGACAGCACTGGCAGCTTCTTGACGTTGCTCCGGGGGGAGTTTCAAAGCTTCAATGTAATCATTCATAATGTCAAGGTAAATGGCAGCGTCCATATCAGCCAGGCCTGCGAACTTGAACAGGGCAATAGCAACAACAGCCAATGGTGACGAACCGCCGTTAACAAGCTGAAGGATTTGTGGAGAGGGTGCTTTGAAGATGCTGAGTCCCGCGCAGCGTTCGCCGATAAGCGCGCGGCTCATACCGGAAGCGTCCTCGGCATTGATGAGGGTCTGACTGAGTTCGACCAACAGCTCATCCGTAAATTCGGTTCTATTGACAGTATGTTCGATAGTCGATACGGCAAGCGCCTGACAGGCGATGCGAACAAGCTGGGAGACGAGTATGGGCTCTTTGGAAAGCGAGCGGGCCAGGCCAAAGGTTGATGTTATTGAGTCAACGACCTCCTCCGGCTTGCCATTTTCAGCATGAAGGATGGCTTCGAGTTTGAGCAGAAAGGCGCCCACGCGTATATTGCTCAGGTCCGGCATCAGGGCTTCAAAACCTTTGCTAAGATCCACAGGATAGCGGCTGTGCTCTATTGCTGCGCCCTTATGGAGCAGTTCAAGGGCCTGCTGGTTGTCGGCAAGGTACTGAGCGATAAGGGCTTTGGTCTCTTCAGTTAGAGGTTCTGTTCGCAGGGGCAGTTCCGCCTCACCTACTATCGGCAGCAGTTTCCGTTTATCATCATCTTCCCACTTGTTGTAGTGTGAAAAGGAATCTCTGAAGGTGTCGGCGGCGTTCTCGGCTGACTCTGGTATTGTGTACCAGGCGTCCATCTCGGCACAGGTGGCAGGGTAGCCGGCAGCCCTTATGGCGTCCAGCCTCGCATTGAGTTTTGACCTCACGATGACTCTGAAAAACACAAAGCCCGCGATAATAATAACCAACAATATTACCAGTGTTTGAAGAACTTTACGTTTTCGACGAGGTTTTTCGGTATTTTCATTTTGAGCCATTTCAAAATCTCCTTTCAGGATTTATGCTTGTTTGACTTGTTGGCCTTTTTGGGATTGTAGTCAGGATTCGATGCCATCATCTGTGCGTTTACTTTCCTTCGCCAGATTGCCAGCATTCTACTCAAATCTTCAGTCTTTTCGGGCATTTTTTTTGCGAGGTTATTCCGCTCACCGATGTCGTTTTTTAGGTTGTAAAGCTCAAACATGTTACCCGGACCGCAGATAGTTTCATCATACCATTCAATCAATTTATAATCGCCGCAGCGAACCGCTCCACCGGGCCCGATGCTGCTGCTGTGATAATGCGGATAATGCCAGTGCCGCGGCTCCAAAGCCGGCTGATTTGATAAATTGCCTGCGATTCACCCCGTTAGAAATCTTCACTTTTTGTACCATATCCTTACCTCCGTCGGAATTTCTAACGGGGTTCACCAGGAACATCCTTAACTACATTATGAAATCTAACTCTCCCAATATGATAAACAATTTGCCGGCTGTAGTTAAGAACATTCAAACAGAAATTTGCTTATTACGTCCTTACCTTCTCAAACTGGAATTTGTGTGCGTCGGCATCGATTTTTATGGTGTCGCCGTCGGCGAACTTGCCGGCAAGAAGTTCCGAGGCAAGCGGATTCTCCAAACGCTGCTGATAGCTGCTCGCAAAATCTCCGCCACAATACTGAAATCGATAGTACTGTTTCTGAAACGCACATTTTCGTGTTCGATTTTATGTTATTAGAGTTAAAAGGACAAATAGGCCGAAAACTACGATTACTATGCCGGAGATTTTGTTCAGCCAGGCTGGTCTGCTATAAAGTAGTTTCCCCAGAAATGTGGCGGCAAGGCCGCTCAATATCAACCACCAAAGTCCGGCGCCGACAAATATGCCGGCAACCAATAATAGAGCGGCGATGTGATGCTCAATTAGGCTTACTAATCCCAAGCCGGCAAATGTTGCTGCGAAAGCAAAAAATGTTATCGGATTTGCAAGTGTAAGAAAGAACATGGACACATAATCTCTAACATAACTGGTACTATCCGCTTGGGCTGTTCGCCGTTCCGATTTGAACAGGAAAACCCTTACACCCATATAACAAAGAAAGATGCCCCCAACGAAACGAAGCCACATTTGTTCTTTGACCAGAAAATTTGAAACAAACGTTAGCCCGAAAGCGGCAACGAAGCCGTAAATAGCATCCGCAGTAGCCGCTCCCAACCCCGATACTATGCCGTGAAGCCTGCCCTTATTCAGGGTTCGCTGTATGCACAGCACCCCGATTGGTCCTACTGGAGTCGAAATCAGAAAGCCGACAACCAAACCCTTAAAAAATAGTCCAATATCCATAAATATTTCTGGATAAGCATTAAACGCAACTTATATTCACTCTGTCTTGTCAACTGGCCCAGAATTCTACGACAATTCTTCCGCTTTGGCAAACACTCGACTTGATTTAGTACAAGAATTTTAATGAAAGGGATGTGAAATGACCGCTTTCGAATTTTTTCAATAGAGTAGATTGAAATTACACTTTTTCAAACATAAATTTGTGGCTGTCGGCGTCGATTTTTATTGTGTCGCCGTCAGTGAATTTGCCGGCCAGAAGCTCGGAGGCAAGCGGATTCTCCAGCCGCTGTTGAATTGTCCGCTTCAAGGGCCTTGCACCAAAGACAGGGTCGTACCCCTCATCCATAATCTGATTACGTGCAGCATCGGTAAACTCGAGCTTTATTTTGCGTTCGTCCAAACGGTCAGCAAGGTAATTGAGTTGAATATCGACAATCTTTTTCAAATCGTCTTTTTTGAGCATGTGGAAGACGATTATCTCGTCGATGCGATTCAAAAACTCCGGCTTAAAAATCTGTTTCAGGGCGTCTTTGACGTGGGCCTCGATTTCCCAGTCGGCACCGGATTCTTCGGTTAGTTGTTGAATTTGCTGGCTGGCGATATTACTGGTCATAATGATAACGGTGTTCTTGAAATCCACGGTTCGGCCTTTTCCGTCGGTCAATCGGCCATCGTCGAAGACCTGCAGCAGCACGTTGAAGACGTCCGGATGGGCCTTTTCAATCTCATCTAACAGAATCACCGAATAGGGCTTTCGGCGAACGGCTTCGGTCAGTCTGCCGCCCTCTTCGTAGCCGACATAGCCCGGCGGCGCACCGATGAGTCGGGCGACAGAATGTGCCTCCATAAACTCACTCATATCAACCCGAACCATGGCGGACGGGTCGTTGAACAGAAAATCTGCAAGTGCCTTGGAAAGCTCGGTCTTGCCCACGCCTGTCGGCCCGAGAAACAGAAATGTCCCTATCGGCCGCTCCGGGTCCGAAAGGCCCGACCGGCTTCTGCGAACCGCATTGCAAAGTGCTTCAACCGCTTCTTTCTGCCCGACGACTCGCCTGGCGATTGCCTCTTCCATTTGCATCAGGCGTTCTCGCTCGCCGCTCAATAATCTCGAAATTGGTATCCCCGTCCATTTGGATACAACGTCGGCAATGTGCTCCTCGTTGACTTCGTTATGAATTATCTTGGCCCTGTCGGATTGGGCCAGTTGTGCCTCTTTTTCTTCAAGCTCCTTTTTCAAATCGGTAATCGTCCCATATTTCAAGCGGGCAGCGGTTTCCAAATCGCCTTTGCGCTGGGCATTCTCGAATTCCATCTGCGATTCTTCGATTTTTTGTTTGAGCTTCTTTATCTGGTCGATGTCACCTTTTTCACTTTCCCACTGTCCGGTGAGTTTCTTGTCCTGTTCCTGCAATTCTTCCAACTGCTTTTCTGTCTTTTTTAACTGTTCTTTGCTGGCATTATCGGTTTCTTTTTTGAGCGCCTCGCGCTCTATTTGAAGCTGAACAATCTTTCTGCGGATGCTGTCCAGTTCAGCAGGCAGGGAGTCATTCTCGATGCGCAGCTTGGAAGCGGCCTCGTCAACCAAATCTATGGCCTTATCCGGCAGCCATCGGTCGCAGATATAGCGGTTTGACAAAGTCGCGGCTGCAACAAGGGCCGAATCCGTAATCCGGACGCCGTGATGGGTATCATAGCGGTTCTTCAGGCCTCGAAGGATTGCTATGGTCTCCTCAATGCTTGGCGGGTCAATCAGAATCGGCTGAAAACGCCTCTCCAGCGCCGCATCTTTTTCTATATACTTTCGATATTCGTCAATCGTAGTTGCGCCGATGCACCGCAATTCGCCGCGCGCAAGCGAGGGCTTTAGCAAGTTGCCCGCATCAACCGCACCTTCAGCCTTGCCCGCTCCGACGACGGTATGTAATTCGTCGATGAAAAGTATTATTTGGCCTTCAGCGGCGATGACCTCTTTGAGCACGGCCTTGAGCCGGTCCTCGAATTCGCCTCTGAATTTTGTTCCCGCTATCAGTGCCCCCATATCCAGGGCAATAATTCTTTTATTCTTCAAGCCTGTGGGGACGTCACCTGCAACTATCCGCTGGGCAAGTCCTTCAACGATTGCAGTCTTACCCACGCCCGGCTCACCGATTAGTACAGGATTGTTTTTCGTCCGGCGATTCAGGACCTGCATACATCGCCGGATTTCTTCATCCCTGCCGATAACCGGGTCGAGCTTTCCCTTTCGGGCCATCTCCAAAAGGTCAATCCCGTACCGCTCAAGTGCCTTATATTTATCCTCCGGACTTTGGTCGGTTATCTTTTCGGTGCCGCGAACTTCTTTCAGAGCGCTTTCAACCTGTTCGGGCGTAATCGAGTTAAGCCGTAGAATCTCTTTTGCGTCACTTTGTATCGAGGCAAGCGAAAGAAACAGATGTTCGACGCTTAGATATTCATCCCCCATCTCGTCGGCCCGGTTCTGGGCGTCCAGAACAATCTGATTAAAAGCCGGCTCAGGGGTAAGCAGACTGCTGGTTTGGCCCTTCGGCAGCCGACCAAGCTCGCTTTCTATCATCTCTTTTATTCGCGAAATATTAGCGCCGATTTTTTTCAAGACCATAACCACGATGCCGTTATCATCATCGCAAACGGCGCTTAGTAAATGCAGCGGCGACAGAACAGTATGCGATTTAGCCATCGCAGTCTGCTGGGCCGTCGCCAGTGCTTCTTGAGCCTTCAATGTGAATTTGTCGAATTTCATAGCACAATCCTTAAAACTAAAATATCGGACATACTCTAAGCTATATTAAACCGCAAACAACGTGCCCGGCAAGGCCAAAATTCTAACTATAGTGTTAAAAAGCAGTTACAGGCTTCCGCCGCTTTGGGGTTTATGCCAATTTGGCAGTTGTCTTGTTCGATAAAGCCCTCAATCATCACTACTTGGAATTGTCGATAATGGTGGTTTCTATAGATTATCGGCATCCTATCATCCGGTTAGTCGGTGATATGAAATGGTCGTAAATGTGCCAATCACTGATGGGAATTTTGATTACTCTCCAAATCCGCTCTTGCCTGACGGACAGTTGCTTTTTGTCGTCTTGACATTCACGCTGCATTCATATACACTTCTTAAGCCGCACTTATACAATAGTGTCATTCGAAAAATCTATTCTGTACTACTGAAAGGAGAAACAATGGCTGCAAGAATTGTTTTGAGGAAACTGTCGTATGTCGTTTTTTGTGTTTTGCTTTCAGGCTGTGTACCCTTGCAGCGGCCGGTGGATATCGTTGCGGAGCCGTACCTGCTCGATACCGGCCTGCTTTCGCGTTCGATTTGTTTCGAGAATCCCACCGGTGCACCGGGGCAAGGCGGCAAAACAGCCAGCAAGCTTGGTGTGGGCAGGAAAGGCAAACCCGCGATAACATTGAATGCCGGCAAAAGCACGCAGCTTTGCGACATCAAGGGTCCAGGGACGATTCGGCATATCTGGATGACTACAAGTAACAACCCACTTAATCTTAGAAGTCTTGTGCTCCGCGCCTGGTGGGATGACCAGAAACATCCAAGTATCGAATGCCCAATCGGTGACTTCATGGGCTTCGCACACGGCAAAGTGATGCCTTATTATTCGGCTGTTCACTCGCTGGGGACAAACGCCGGTATGAATATCTGGCTGCCGATGCCGTTTGTTAAGCGGGCAAAGATTACGCTTACAAACGAAGGTGCGGAAAATGTACCGCTGTTTTATCAAATTGACTACACGGCCGGTGATAAACATCCGGAAGATGTCGGCCGGATGCACGTGCTGTTCAGAAGAGAAAATCCAACGACCGAGAAGCAGGACTTTGTTTTGCTTCCGCAGCGAAAGAACAAGGGCCGGTACATGGGCGCAATAATCGGCGTGCGAAATATGCATCCCGGCCAATGGTGGGGCGAAGGGGAAATCAAGATTTATATGGATGGTGACACGGACTTCCCGACTATTTGCGGCACGGGAAGCGAGGATTACGTATGCCTGTCCTACGGTATGCAGCAGACACCGTACCTTTACAACGGCTGTAACCTGGACAAGAACAACTTCATTTCGATGTATCGCTGGCACCTGCCTGACCCTATCTCGTGGCAAAAGGAATGTCGAATCACGATTCAGCAAATCGCATGGAAGAACGGCTTAGCCGAGACACAGGACGACTGGTCGTCTGCCACGTTCTGGTACGAGCCGGTCCCGAGTGAGCCGTTACCGAAAATGCCCGACCATAAAGCACGAACCAGTGATATCTGGAAGGATTAAACGTATACCTTCACCTTATGATGAATAGAATTCCGAAAATCACGGATTGGCTTCATTGGTTTTTTTTCTGTTTGTTCGCGACCTTCGGATTTTGCACATTGCTTGATGCGAAGCAGAACCATCCGCTCTATTTTGATGTGAAAGATATCGGCGAACCGGCAGACAACGTCCCCGTGATTGAGCCCTGGAAAATCGTCGCTCTCGACCCTGAATACGGCGGGCAGTGGGTAGTAGCCGGTGACGTGGATGGGGACGGCGAGGTTGAAATCATCAGCGCCGAAAACGTAAACAAAAACGATGTCCACTACACCAGTACTGCGGTAGCGCAAAAACTGGACGGCTCAACTCTGTGGCGCTGGGGGAATCCCGCCATCGGACGTAAGAAATGGAGCTACGATGTAGCGTGCCAGATTTACGATTGGGATAGTGACGGCAAAAACGAAGTGGTCCTATGTACAAAAGGTTACCTGGTCGAACTGGATGGTGCCACCGGTCGGGAACGCAGAAGGATTGTCATCGCCGACGAAGCCACGGATTGTCTGCTGTTTGTCAATCTGACCGGCGGTAATCGGCCGACCGACGTTCTGGTCAAGACGCGATATCATCAGATTTGGGCATACGGCCAGGCTGGTAATCTTCTCTGGACTATCACAGACCCCAGCGGTTATCGCACCGCCCATCAGCCTCGGCCGATAGACCTCGATGGCGATGGACGCGATGAGATTATGGCCGGCTACGCCATGCTGAACTCGGATGGTTCGGTACGCTGGGTTTTCAAGTCTAAAGAGGTTGAACAGGGACGCGGGCATCTGGATTGCTGCCGGGTCCTCCGCCGGGGCAAGAGGCCGGAAGACTTTCGGCTCGTGCTGACCTGCTGCGGAGCCAATAATATTGCTCTCGTTGACGGCAACGGCAAAGTATATTGGGAAATCTCAGGCCATCACTTCGAATCTATAGATGTGGGACAAATCATACCCAAACACCGGGCCGCACAACTGCTCGTTGACATCGACCACCAGCCCCGTGGTAAAAGTCCTCTTTGGGTGTTCGACGAACAGGGCAATCACCTCGGTCAGATTGTGACCGACTACAGTCGGCATCACCACCTGCTGGATTGGACGGGCGACGGAGTGAATGAAATTATGGTCGCTCACAATGGCTGTATCTATAACCATAAGGGCAAATGCATCGGAGTATTCGCCACGCCCAAGCCGACTAAAAGCGGCTCTGCTGCCGATGAGAGCACCTTCGAGAGGAGTATCCTCACGGGTGATATGACCGGGGACGGTATCCCCGACGTGGTCCTGGCAACTCCGGAAGCCGTGTACCTTTTCAAAAATAAAAACGGGCTTAAACCAGACAGGATTGTCCCTCTTGGAACCGGACTCAATTTTTCGCTGTATTAACGTGGGGATTCAGACTCTTGTCGATGAAAACCTTATGGAGAAAAGGCGAAACACCATTTTTGCTCTCGGTATTCTAACAGCCCTGTTCGCAACAGACGGCAACACTATGGCGGTTGAGTCTCCTAATTGGTGGAAGGAAAACAGGGCAATATATGCCTCCTTCGACCTTTCGGGCGCGGGTGGGCCTCTGATGAAGTTCCCCAGTGAAGATATCAAGAAAAAGCTGGGGACACTTCGCAACCTGCCGGTGCTTTTACAGGATGCCCGAAGATTGGGCTGCAACTGCGTTTATCTGGTGAGTTACTGGGAGCCTGACTACGCCGGCAATAAAGGCGACTATGAAATACGGACGGATCTTGGCGGGCCGGAAGCTTTCAAGGACGGGGTCGCGAAGATTCATTCGCAGGGCGGCAGGATTATACTGTATCTGGAACCCTTTATTATCACCAAGACAAGCAAAGTGGGACAGACGCACGGCATGGACTGGTGTATGAAGGATGGTAATGGTAATCCTCAGACATATTACGGCAGGTCCAGATTTTTCCTTATGTGGCCGGGGGCAGGCTCCGGCTGGACGGAATACATAAGCGGCGTGGCGGAAAGACTGGTGCGCCTTTATGGATTGGACGGCTTTCATCTGGATTCTTACGGCTGCCAATGGGACCTTAAGGACAGCGACCCCAGACACATCGGCTCCTTCAATGAGGGAGCAATCAATCTCGTTCGCACGATGAGAGAACGAATCCGGAAGATAAATCCCGATGCGATAGTCATGCTGGAATGCTGCGAACGCACGGAGCTTCTGGATGTCTGTGATGGCGGGCAAATCGAATCCGGGGCCTGGCTGTACTCGCCTGTGAAGGTCCTCAATGAGAAACCATGGGTATCTCAGCGCAAATATAAGGCCTTTACGTCCCACTATTCGATGCAGGAGATGGATAAAATTCTTGAGATGGGCTACAACTTTTCGCTGTCGCCTTGGTGGTTTGAAAACAACACGACCGAAAAGGACTTCGAGAAAATGCGAGAGCGCATTAAAAAATCTGATGACTGGATAAAGCGAATGCGTATCCTGTGGAACTGGGACAATCTGTTGTATATCAACAGGTTGCAGAGACCGGCCAACATTGATTTGTTTCAATTGCGACGTGACCTTGAAATGCGCCGATATGCAAAACCCAAACCACGGTATTACGACACTGACGCTTATTGGGAGGCAGTTAATACTTATGAACCTCTCATAAGAAGATTATTAAACAGCGATAAACCTGTAAAGACACAGGAACAATATTTAGGCGAGAAACTTGGAAGCAAAAAAAAGACGTCAACTCATCACGAAAAGCTGGATATATACAATTAATTAGTGTATCGTTTTGTTAACTTTCGCACTTTTTGTAGGCATTTAAGCTGCTGCGGCTAATGCTTCTATT